>DAIMEC010000017.1:0-13157 GCA_036725465.1 Bacillota bacterium
CATGGCTCCCATCAGACGGGTATCTGTAACATAGGCTGAAACAAAATATTTTTCGGCCTTCCACAAAGGAGGCAGTCCGCCTTCGATTATTCTGAGTGCAGGTTTATTCATATTAAAAGTATACATTATATAAAAGAAAAAACAAGCAACAGCCAAAAAAGCCTTTCAAGGCTTGCAATGAGCCAAAAAAACATATATAATTATCATCGTAAAAGTTACAAAATCCTTATTCAGAGAGGCTGAGGGAATAGGCCCTGTGAAGCCCGGCAACCTGGATGTCTGCAAACCTTATAGAGAAGTTGCAGACAGACAAAGGTGCCAATTCCTACGGACTGTATCACAAACACATTCAAGTCCGGAAGATGAGGAAAAGATAAGATGTTATCTGCCTCTTCTGCAAAGAAGAGGTTTTCTTAAAAAGGGATTTTGACTTAAGTGAATCAAAAAAAACATGAAGAAGGCGGTATTTACTGCCGGAGGAGGAAAAGGCAAGATGAAAAAACTGTTCACATCAGAATCTGTTACAGAAGGGCATCCGGACAAGATATGCGACCAGATATCCGATGCCATAGTGGATGCCATACTGGCAAGTGATCCAAAGGGGAGAGTGGCGGCAGAGACAAGTGTCAATACGGGATATGCCATGGTCATGGGGGAGATAAGCACCAAATGTTATATTGATATACCCAAGATAGTAAGACAGGTCATTTGTGAGATAGGATATACAAAAAGCGAATACGGATTTGACGGAGACACATGTGCAGTAATGACATCCATAGATGAACAGTCTGGAGATATAGCCATGGGAGTGGATCCCGGCGGTGCCGGGGATCAGGGAATAATGTTCGGTTACGCATGCAATGAAACAAAGGAACTTATGCCCATGCCCATATCTCTTTCTCATAAACTGGCAAGACAACTGGCAAAGGTAAGGAAAAACGGGAAAATCAAGTATCTGAGACCCGACGGCAAAACCCAGGTAACAGTGGAGTATGACGGGGATAAAGTAAAAAGAATAGATACTGTTCTGATATCCACCCAGCATGATTCGGATGTGAAACTTTCGGCAATAAAAAGGGACCTTGTGGAATTTGTGATAAAGCCTGTGATACCCAAAAAACTCATGGACAAAGACACAAAGATACTGGTCAATCCCACCGGAAGGTTCGTAATAGGCGGACCTCACGGAGATTCCGGTCTTACGGGGAGAAAGATAATAGTTGATACTTACGGTGGATACGGACATCATGGGGGAGGGTGTTTCAGCGGCAAGGACCCCACGAAAGTTGACAGATCAGCCACATATGCAGCCAGATATGTGGCAAAGAACATAGTTGCGGCAGGGCTTGCAAACAAATGCGAGATACAGCTGGCATATGCCATCGGTGTGGCGGAGCCCGTTTCTGTCATGGTCGATACTTTCGGGACCGGCAGGGTACCCGATGAAAAACTGGCTGACATAGTAGTCAAGCATTTCGATCTTCGCCCCAAATCAATAATGAGAAATCTTGATCTGAGAAAACCCATCTACAGACAGGTGGCGGCATATGGCCATTTCGGAAGATCCGATCTGGATCTGCCGTGGGAGAGAACAGACAAAGCGGAAGCACTGAAGAAAGAATTGAAAAAATGAAAGTTATAAAATTCGGAGGATCGTCAGCAGCTGATGATATCCAAATCGCAAAAATAAAAAACATAGTCGAAACAGACAAAAGCAGAAGGTATGTAGTCGTTTCCGCTCCGGGCAGAAGGTTTGACCAGGACAGCAAAATAACCGACATACTTTATTCCTGCTTTTCCAGCAGGGAACAGAACGTACCATATGAACAGCTTTTTCAGGTCATATGCGACAGGTTCTATGCCATGGAAATGAATCTTGGGATAAATGTAAATATGAAGGCTGTTTTGGCGGATATCAAGGAGAAATTTCAAAATGGGGCATCACTGGATTATATGGCCAGCAGAGGGGAGTTTTTAAGTGGGAAAATGATAGCCGAATATATCGGATATGATTTTGTTGACGCGGCAGATATCATTAAATTTGACAAAAAGGGAAGACTTCTGGAAGAGAATACGGAAGAAGCCATCAAAGACAGTCTCAAAAACCACGAAAGAGCAGTCATACCCGGATTTTACGGAAGCAAGCCCGACGGCAGCATCAAGACCTTTCCAAGAGGAGGCTCAGACATAACCGGAGCGCTTGTGGCAAGTGCCATGAAGGCAGACGTCTACGAAAACTGGACTGATGTTTCAGGATTTATGGTGGCGGATCCCAGGATAATAAAGGACCCGAAACCAATAAGCACTATTTCATACATGGAATTAAGAGAACTTTCATATATGGGAGCTTCTGTTTTGCATGAAGAGGCCATTTATCCCGCCCGTGTTGCGAACATACCCATAAACATAAGGAACACCAATGAACCGGATAATCCCGGAACCATGATAACTGCAGAGCCCTGCGAAGAAGCAAATGACAGGACAGTTACCGGCATAGCAGGAAGCAGGGATTTTGCGGTAATAGGTATAAACAAGAACCACCTGGCCACCGAAAGGGGTTTTGTCAGGAAACTGGCGGGCATACTGGAGGATAACGATGTTCCCCTGGAACATATGCCCAGCGGCATTGATACTCTTTCTGTGGTTGTTTCAAAGAAAAATGTCAATGGAAAACTGGATGACATAATGGACGAATTTGAACAGCAGCTGAAACCCGATACCATGGAGATATTTGAGGACATGGCACTTATCGCCACTGTGGGATGCGGCATGTCATTTACACCCGGTGTTGCGGCCAGGCTGTTTACGGCCCTTGCCGATGCCGGAGTGAACATAAGAATGATCGATCAGGGTTCCAGCGAAATGAATATAATCGTAGGAGTAAGCAATAAAGATTTTGAAAAATCCATAAAAGCGATATACAAGGCATTTATTGAGTAAAAGGAGAAAAGGAGAATGAGGCTGAGAAAAAGAATACTGTCATGGGTAGTAGTTTTGGCTCTGGCTGTTTCTGTGATCGCAATAGACACAGACAAAGCGGATGCTGCCAGTTCACGTACATACTGGATCAAAGTCAACAAACAGGCAAATGTGGCAACTGTATACAAAAGATCCGGAAGCAAGTGGAAACCCATAAGGGCGATGCTGGTGACCACCGGTACAAATGCCTGGTATGCCAAGGAAAAGATGTGGTGTATCACTCCCGGCGGCAATTTCCGGATAGGGATCAAAATGCGTTGGGGAGAAATGATGGAAGAAGTATATGCCCAGTACTGTTCTCAAATAAGGGGCAGTATACTTTTTCATTCGGTTTTTTATAACAAAAAAAACAGTCCGTCTTCCCAGGCCAGCGGACAGTTCTACAGACTGGGGAGTAAAGGTTCCCACGGCTGCGTCAGACTTTGTGTCATGGATGCCAAATGGATATACGAAAATTGCCCCAGAGGGACCAAAGTCACAGTTTACAGCAGCAAAAAAGCGGGACCCCTGGGCAAACCCAAAAGAGTGGGCGTAAAGGTCTACGGATGGGATCCCACAGATCCTAATCCAAAAAATCCCGGGTTCAACATGAGAAGACCGGTAATTAAAATATCAAAAAAGAAGCCTGCGACCGTACAGTTTGGAAATTCATACAGTCTGAAGTCCAAGGTGACGGCCAAAAATACGAATGCAAACCAGAGCCTTACTTCCAAGCTGAAGGTTTCTTCAGTCAAGAAGTGGAAGAGCGGCAAATGGAAAAAAGTAAAAAAATTCACCACCAGATCCCTGGGGAAATATAAGATAACATATAAAGTACGGGATAAATACTGCGGGAAAAGGGGAACGGCGAAAAAATCTTTTGTTGTAAAGGTGGTGGATAAAAAGGCACCTGTGATCTATGCCTATAACAGAACAACAAAGCCGGGACTCAGCACCGCTGTAACAGGAGTATCCGCAAAACAGGCAGACGGCACAAGCAGAACAGCAGCAATGACCGTTACAGTCACAGGACCTCAGGGCAGCAGAACCATGTCATATGCCCAGGCAAGAGGATATGTACTTAGCAGGGAAGGCGTATATACCATAACTTACTCCGTCAGGAATACTTACAAGCCATATAAAAAGGCAGTCAGAACAATTGCAGTTCGCTGTTACGGAGATGCGGTAATGAGCTTAACAGATCCTCTGCCTGAAACAATCACTGTTGATCCCGACAGCGGCATGATCATGATCCCGGCACAGGAACAGGCGGTGGAACCGGAGACCGTTGATTATATTACCGCAGACAAACTCAAAGAAGAAATCGGAACAATAATCAGAATCCGGGATGTAAATGCCGCCGGAACAAGAAGCGATAAGATGCTGAATACTGTTCTGAATTACAAAAACTTTATTTCACTGTCCCCGATACTCAATGAGGGAGAAAATTATATAACAGGAGACGAAGTGACGGCAACAATCACATATAGAGGTTTTAACGGAACAACAATATCAAAACCAATAACTATCATAATAGTTGAGGCCCCGGATCCGGATCCGTTGCCGGAAAAATAATATCGATCTACATAAAGAAACAAGAAAATACAGATGACCCGGTTTCTTGCCGGGCCATCTGTATTGGATAATGGGGCATTAGCTCAGCCGGGAGAGCGCGTGGTTCGCAATCACGAGGCCAGGGGTTCGATCCCCCTATGCTCCACCATCGATGATAAAGCACCTCTGCATAATTTTACTGCGGGGGTCTTTTTTTATGTTTTTAATAAACAAAAAGTATTTCAAAAACCGGGAGAGAGGCATAGCCCTGATCACCACGCTTAAAGGCAAACAAAAAAAGATATGGCAGAAAGAAAAGATCATTATTGCCGGACAAAAACAGGATATATCGAATCAATGTAAGCGGACAGAAAATTTTTCTGCCCGCTTTTTTTGTTGATTATAGGTGTATCTGCGAGTATAATATCATTAAATGGGGTGCTGTTTGAAAAAAACAGTATGCAGGGAAGTTACCTTTCTTTAGAAAAATAAAACCCAAAAAAGATTTTCACACCAATGTCACAATAAGTGACCGAAAGGGTGGGTCATTATGCTCCTTAATACAGAGACAACAGAAAAATCAGGGGATGATCCAAATATAAAAAGACGCAAGCAGATACATGCAATAGTGCTTCTTATTGTAATACTTATGTGTGCAGTTTATTTGAGTTTTGCCTATAACAGACACAGCAATACGATGTCTTCTGAAGCCATAATGCTGGGAGAGTCCCTTTGCTCTCTTCTTGATACTGAACACATTAAAGAACTTTCCGGAGATCCGGGAGATACAAGCAGCATAGACTATAAAAGTACAAAGCAGAGCCTTATCAGAGTGATACAGGAAGATAACTGGTTGCATTTTGCCTATATAATGTCAGTAAAAGACGGCAAAATGCTATTTTTATTGGATTCAGAGCCTCCTGATTCTCCCGATTATTCTCCTCCCGGACAAATATATGAAGAAGCCACCGATGAAGACTGGGAACCTTTCCGTGGAGAAAAGACCGTGCTGACAAAACCTGTATCGGACAGATGGGGGACATGGATAAGTACTCTGGTACCCATTGAAGATGAAAAGACCGGCAAGGTAATCGCCAGTTTCGGTATCGATTATGATGCATTAGAATGGAATGTTCGCCTGTGGAAAAAGATGATACCGGATATCATCATTGTTATTTGTTTTTTTGCTCTTTCAATGGTTCTGATGCACACATGGAATCAGCAGGAAGTATTAAGAAAGCTTACCAGAAGACTTGCAGTTGACGAGGCTCTCTATAAAGGCCTTTTTGAACAGATGCCCATAGGAGTGTCAGTAATGAACGACACAAACTGGTATTTCGGCAGTGAATTCAAAAAAATAAATATTAACCAAAAGTTCGAGGATATAATGGGAAGGACAAGAGATCAGCTTAAAAACCTTAATTGGATGGACATAACTTACCCCGAAGATCTGGCGGAAGATGTTGAGAAGTTTAGGCAATTCAAGAGTGGCGAAATCAAGGGGTACAGCATGGAGAAACGATTTATTAAACCGGATGGAAGTGTGATTTGGGTAAGGATGACGATTTCTCCTTTCATTTTCAGCGAAGACAAAAGGCCATTGCATTTGTGCCTTATCGAGGACATAACAGAACGTAAGGAAATCGCAGAAACACTCAAAGAAACTGAACGGAACAAAGCAGTACTTTTTTCAAATCTTCCGGGAATGGCTTTCATATGCAAATATGACAGGAACTGGACAATGGAATTCGTATCCGATGGATGCTATGGCCTTACAGGGTATGAATCCGATAGTCTTGTCAACAACAGTAAAATTGCCTTTAATGAGATCGTGATGCCCGAATACAGAGATATCCTGTGGCAGGAAGCAGAAAAAACATTAGGGAACAAAATGCCGCTTAAATATGAATATGAGATAATAACAGCCGAAGGAGAGGTAAAATGGGTCCTGATGATGGCACAGGCCGTATATGACGAAAAAGAGAAAATAAAATCAGTTGAAGGAATAATACTTGATATAACCGACAGAAAGAAACTGGAACAAAGGCTTGAGTACCAGAGTATGCATGATGAAGCAACAGGACTTCACAACCGCATTTATCTTGAGGAAGTGTTAAGAAAAGAAATAAAGAAGGACGAGAAAGAGTACAGAGCTTTGATATGCTTAAACTTAAGCACTATGAACAATCTGACTCTCACCTATGGATTCGAATACAAGTATCAGCTTATGAAGAGGATAACCGGGTCCCTGAAAGTGTTTTGTGACAAATATCACAGTTTGTTTATTACAGATGAGACCCATCTTGTTTTCTATGTAAGAGGCTATAAAACCGGAAAAGAAGTATTAGCACTTTGCCAGAACATTTCGGAGAAACTGGAGAGAGTCCTTGAAATCGAAAGGCTCGGAGCGGGCATAGGTGTGATGGAAATAGACAAAGACAACCGGGATGATATCGATACGATCCTCAAGGATCTTATGACTGTGTCAGAGAAAGCTCTGAATACAATGAATAAAGAAATAGGGATATCATTTTTCGATGATGAAATGAAACAGCAGGTATTCCGTGATGAAGAGATAAGCAGAGAGCTTTCTCAGATCGCCGCCGGTGAAAGAACTGAAAGGCTGTTTCTTCAGTTCCAGCCCATAATGGATCTTGATTCAAAAAAGATATGCTGTTTCGAAGCACTGGCCAGAATGAAAAGCGATAATCCCAAACTCATTCCCCCACTGGAGTTCATACCAATAGCAGAAAAAACCAAGCTGATAGTACCCCTGGGGGATCATATAATACAAAAATCCCTTGAGTTTATGAAAAAGCTGGAGGCAAACGGCCACAAGGACATAAGTGTATCTATCAATATTTCCGCAATACAGTTATTAAGAGAAGGCTTTGCGGAAAACCTGATTTCTGTTGTGGATGAAATGGGCATAACTCATGGGAACGTGGCGCTGGAGTTCACGGAATCAATGTTTTCTTCGGATTTCGATTATATAAACGAGGTTTTGAAAAAACTGAGGTCATATGGAATAAAAACGGCAATAGATGATTTCGGCACAGGCTATTCATCCTTTGCAAGGGAACGGGAACTCAATATTGATTATCTGAAAATCGACAAATTCTTTATAGATAAGATAATGGTACTTGAATCCAAGGAAACCATAACAGGGGATATAATATCAATGGCGCACAAGCTGGGACACGGCGTTGTAGCCGAAGGTGTGGAATATGAGATGCAGTTTGAATATCTGAAGGAACATGGGTGTGACAAGATACAGGGATATCTTGTAAGCAGGCCCCTTGATGAAAACGTGGCTATCGAACTTCTGAAAGAACAAAAAAATATGGGATGGGAATAGTGCCTTCAGACCGGAGAAAAGGGGGAAAAGGAGGTGGAAAGAAATGGACAAAAAAATATATGAAGAAGCCATACAAAAAAGCATTGTCGCATTTGCTTATCATAAAGGAGTTTTCGATGACAGCGGGAGAATGATAGATTATATTTTTATTGACATGAACCCTGTATTTGAAAAATATACTGGACTGAAAAAAGAAGATATAATCGGCAAAAGATTTGCGGATGAGATCGCGCTGGACAAAGAGCATGCAGCAGAATGGGTACAAAGATATGCAAAGGTCATTGCTGAACAAAAGGAAGATCGTTTTGAAGAGTATGCAAAAGAATACAGAAGAAATTTTGATATAATCGCTTACCCCACAGATGAGAAACACTTTGTTACTCTCTTTGTGAACAGAACCTTTGAGAAAAAAGTTCAGGAAATAGCAAGGTTTTTCATAGACAATATGGGAGGACATATAGATTATGACAAACTAACAGAATTTGCGTATGAGGTATCGGGAGCGCAGTATGTTGCATTCAACCTTTTCGATAAAAACGGAAAGGATTTTAAAACAGTATCCATATATGGAGAGACAGAAATTTTCAATAAAAATCTGGAACTCATCAAAAGGCATCTTCTTAAAAGAAAATGGGCTCATGATCCTGTGAAAGAACAAAAGACCGGCAGAAACGATATAACGGTTTTTGAAAATCTGCATGATCTTACGGGAGAAGTAATTCCTCAGGAAACAGTGATGCAAATCGAGAGAGACTATGATATAGGCGATGTGGTGGTGGCAAAAATAACAAAAGAAAGAAAAGTTATCGGTGATTTTACTCTGTTTTTCAAAAAAGGCAAAAGCCGTATCAATCATGATCTTTTCAAACTTTTTCTGCTGCAGACAGGACTTTTTATCGAAAAAACAAGACTGGAAAGATCTCTTTTCAGGAGCCAGAAAAGATTTTTCACCCTGGCAGAATATGCACCTATCGGATTCATGGCCTGCGACAGGAAAGGCAATATAACTTATGCAAATAAAAAACTACTTGAAATAATGGATTCGCCTTCCTACGAAGCCACAAAATCCATCAATTTAATTGAATTTGTTCCTCTTAAGAAAGAAGGGTTTTCTGACAAACTCGTAGAATGCATGGAAAAGAATCGTGAAATTACATATGAAATGGGATATAGAAGTCTGTGGGGCAAAAAAACCTGGCTAAGAGTTTACTACAAACCGTTCAAAACAGAAGAAGAAGTAAGCGGCGCTCATATGGTTGTTGACGATATAACGGAGAGGAAGAAAGAAGAAGATATTTTAAAAAATATGGCTGAAAGAGATGCTCTGACAAAAACATTCAACCGTCACGCCCTTGAAACAGTTCTTATAGACAGATTGAACGAGGCCGAAGATAATGATCTTGTAAGTTGCATCTGTATCATTGATATAGATGGATTCAAAATGATAAATGATACCTATGGTCATGATGTGGGAGACAGCGTACTTAAATATCTTGCTTCCAGAGCAAAAAAAGAACTCAGAGAAAAAGATCTTCTTATAAGGACCGGAGGAGACGAATTCCTTATTTATTTTCACGATATAAAAAGCGAAGAAAACACAGAGGATCTTGTAAAAAGGATATTCGATAAAATATCCACCAATTACAGGTTTCAAGATCTAAATGAAGAAAATAAACTTTCCCTTGAAGTCGGATGCAGCATAGGAGTCTCTCTATATCCGAGGCATGGCAGAACAATTAAAGAACTGATGGCAAAAGCAGATACCGCTCTTTATGAAGTCAAAAAGAGCGGCAAATCAAATTATCATATTATTGATTGAGATATCCCTGAGGATCTCAGTCTTTCCAAAACCCGTGTGTTATATAGTCTTCAATGAATTTTGATGCAACGGCACCGTCTGATGTGGCTGTAACAACCTGACGCAGTGGTTTTTCCCTGAGATCTCCGACAGCAAAAACTCCGGGTTCGCTGGTTCTTGTGGTTTCGTCTGCGACTATATACCCTTCCGGGTTCATTTCTATTTTTTTATGAAAAATCTCAGTGTTGGGCATCCTGCCTATGGCTATGAAAACACCGTCACAGGCTATTTCAGAAACAGAGCCGTCCTTCAGGTTTTCAACTTTTACGCCTGTAACTTTATTGTCATGCATTACTTCTTTGATCTTTGAATCCCAGACAAAAGTAAGATTTGAAGCATTTTCCAACGGAGCCATATAAGTGGGGGAAGCTTTCAAGGTGTCATGCCTGTGAACCAGGTAAACTTTTTTGCATATCTTAGAAAGTATGAGTGCGTCAGCTGCAGCCGAATTGCCGCCCCCTACGATCACGACCTTCTTTTCCTTGTAAAACATTCCGTCACATGTGGCACAGTATGATATGCCGTTGCCGGTAAGTTGTTTTTCGTAGGGCAGTCCCAGATTTCTGGGAGCCGCACCGGTTGCGATGACTATGGTCTTTGTGTGCAGCACTTTACCGTCGGCCAGTTTTATGGTTTTGTCCGGACCTTTCATGTCCACTTCTGTAACTTCTGCGAAAATTGTTTCGGCACCGAAACGGTCTGCACCCGATTTCATTTTGCCGGCCAGTTCAACTCCGTCTATCCCCATGTCAAATCCGGGATAATTGTCTATCATGCTGGTTGTAGCCATTTGTCCGCCGGGATAAAGCTTTTCTATTATCAGTGTTTTGAGGTTCGCTCTGGCACAGTATAAAGCAGCAGAATATCCGCCGGGACCTCCGCCGATTATTATTGTATCGTACTTATTATGATCCATTTTCTACCTCCTATTATGACAGGGCTGCGTTTCATGATTTATTTACAAATAATTATACCCTTTTTATAAAGCATAAAACAGGACAAAAAAGCGAAACTTCATAAACAAAGATATCCTCCTGCGTTTTTTCATTTGCCATAGGAGGATATCTTAATAAAATTTAATTGTATTTCATAGCTTCGTTTGCAATGTACTGTTTTTTGCGTCAATCATTACCCATAGTTGTCACCTCCCTGTTATATTTCAAAAGATTTAAGCTCTCAGGACTTTTCAGTATCAGGAATGAAATAGTCACGCACCTGCATAAGGAAGAACAGTGCAATTATGGTGCCTATAATAACACCTATCAAGCCACCTATGCTTCCCATGAAGATGTCATTAAGTACAGAAAAAATCAGCTGTATCCAAATAACATAAAATGCCAGGCGCCAACCCAGATAGCTTTTGTTTTTCAAAGGTTTGATGGCTATTATCTCAAGAACTACTACGATAGCCATTCCTATAACACCGAATATGACTATTCCCCATATTGCCATTGAATGGAAGCCCAAACCAAATCCGGCCAACACTGAAAAACCGAAGGATCCAACTCCCAAAAGGGTTATTATTCCAATAATGTTAAAAACAATGCTTATAATGATCAGGATCCACAAAATGTTCGCAATAACACTTTTGCCATTTTCGGGGATCTGCGGCAGGGTCTTGTTGAACTCTGCCAGCTTGTTTTCCAGGAATTTCATTTTTTTCACCTCTTTTCATTGATCTAAAAATACACACTAAATAATATCATATATATAACTTTATCAAATCATGGGTTTTTACGCAAGAGATAAAGGAGAAAGTGTCTTAAAACAATGAAAAAAAGTAAAAAAGTCAAGAAGTACTTTTATTGAGCAATACGCAAAACGATCAATAATTATTTACATATTCATTTATAAATTTGACCGCTGCATTTTCATCCAGCGGTTTGCTGATAAGAAATCCCTGGACTTTGTCACAACCATGCTCTTTTAAGTATTGGATCTGTTTGATATTTTCAACACCTTCGGCTACAACGTAGTGTCCTTGCTTGTGAGCCATTTCAATAATATGACCGGTTATGGGTCTGTCGGCAGCCAGTATATGATCGATAAAAAATTTATCGATTTTTATGTAGTTTACGTTCAAATTCATTTCCCGTGCAAGAGAGGAGTATCCCGAACCGAAGTCGTCTATGGCCAGAGCAAGACCGCTTTTTTTGAGTTCAACGAGTACACTATTTATAAAATCAAAGTCATATTCGAAAATGGACTCTGTAATTTCAATGACGACATTTTTCGGATTTATTTTCTTTTTATGAATAATTTCAATCAGCATTTCTGCGAAGCCCGGTGTTAAAAGCTGAATAACGGATATGTTGATCGCAATAATTATCCCTTCAAATCCCTTTTCTTCAAGTTTTTTCTGGAAGTCAAGGGCACGGAGAATGATTTTTTCTCCGATGGGAATAATCAGTTTGCTTTTTTCAGCTATGGGAATAAATTCAGCAGGTGAAACTGATCCCAGTTCATCAGTTTTTAATCTGGCTAAAGCCTCAAAAGCGCAGATAGATTCTGTTTCCAAGTCTAAAATTGGTTGATACTGTAAAAACAGTTCACCGCCCTGATCATTTACCGCTATCGTGGATAAGGCTTTTCTTATTTCTTTTTCACGGTTTTTTTCAAGTTCCAGTTCTTTGTTATAAAAACAGGCTTTGAAGTCCTTATCGAATATACCAATTGAGTTTTCAGTAGCAATAATCAGTTTTCTGCGAATCATATCAATATCAAAGTTATTTTGGTCTTGCTCAATTTCAACAACGCCGACTCCTCCGGACACTCTGTCCTGAATAAACAAAGTTCTTAACAATCCCAATATAGTCTCAGTGAAATCAATCAACTCGTTTTTGTCCTTGTAATCTCTCAGGTAAAAAACAAAACGCCCTTCACTGGTTTTGAACAATAAACGTTTGTCAGTGCAATATTCGCTCAGTGCAAAAGCAACATTTTTTATCATATCTTGCGTGTACTGATAACCGGAATATGCCGTTAGCAGATAAAATGTATTCAAATTGATACTTATAGCGGCTCTCTTTCGTTCGTACTTTTTCTTGCTGTCTTTTTCAAGAAGCAAATCTAAATAGTAACTATTATATAAACCTGTCAAAGCATCATGCTCACTAATATATTTCAGATGATCTTCTATATTTTTTCTGTCAGTGATGTCTAGTATGATTCCCTCAAGTGCAATAACATCACCTTTTTCATCATATACACATTCGCCCATTTCAAGTACCCATTTGCGTTTTGAATCGATTGTAGTGATTTCATATTCGAAATTTAATTTTTCCTTGTTTTCTGCGGCCTGCTTACGATTGGTCCAAACGCTTTCCTTGTATTCAGGTGCTATAATATCATTAAAGGTCACATCACCCGAATCATAAAGTATATCGGGGGCATATCCTGTCAGTTCCAGGCAACCGTCTGAAACAAACT
>DAIMEC010000018.1:0-13007 GCA_036725465.1 Bacillota bacterium
TTTATGTGCGGCTTATTCCTTTCAAATTTCTCCTTTGCCATTTTTTCTTCCTCCTTGGCACCTTCCTACTGCCGGTTATTTTGGCCGGTCAACAAAAAATCATTATCTATGTTGGAGCTGTTGAGCAGGATTGAACTGCCGAACCTCTTCCTTACCAAGGAAGTGCTCTACCAACTGAGCTACAACAGCGCATCAACAATGCGTATTTTACTATATTTTCAACAGGCTGTCAACGGGAACGATGCTTATCTCACGTTGCGCTGCCGTCACCAAGAGTCTTTTGATGCTATCCCAGATAAAGGATTATTTTCTTCTTCATCCTTTCCATTGCATTATACACGGCTTTCTGGCTTTTGCCCAGTTTTTGTGATATTTCTACGTAACTCTTGCCTTTTACATATTCGCTCCAGACTGTTTTCTCCAGTTCACTGAAAAGTTTGCCTTCATTTTTTGAAATATACCCAAACACATCTTTAAGTATAATAAGCGTCTCGGGATCCGTGATCTTGCGGGATGAGATAACATCTTCCAGGGTCTTTTCTGTTTCTTCCGCCGGACTGCTCAAAGAAAGGGAGTTGTTAAGGGGAAAATGTTTCATGCGGCTTGCAGCTTTTATTGCGGAAAGGATCTGCCGGTTCACACATATCTCTGCAAAGGTGCTGAAAGAAGCTTCTCTTTCTTTGTCGTAACTTTTTATTGCCTTGAAAAGTCCTATAGTGCCTTCCTGCACCACATCATCGCTTTCCGCTCCCATAATAAAATATGTGTTCTTCTTTTTCTTCACTATGCTCATATATTTTCTGATGAGGAACTCAAGAGCTTCCTGATCGTCTTCCTGGGCAAGTACGGCTATCTGCTCATCGGAAAGATCACCAAACTTCGTGACTTCTCTTTTTTTTGCATATTCTTTTTTCCGATTATTTTTTTCCATTTCTCTGCCTTCTGATTTCATACATGAGGACTGCAGCTGCATTTGATGCATTAAGTGATTTTATTTTTCCAACCGCCGGTATCGATACGGCAAAATCACACTTTTCTTTTATTAATCTTCCTATCCCGCTTCCCTCTCCTCCGATAACAAGGCCGACAGGTCCCGTAAGATCGGGAAGTGCTTCTTCTCCATCCGGATATATGCTTTTGCCGTCCATGTCACATGCAACGATCCATAATCCTCTTTTTTTTAAATCTTCCAAAGTCCTGCTCAGATTTGTCACTTGGGTGCACATCATATGCTCCGATGCGCCGGCGGAAACTTTCGCCGCCGTCTCTGTCACCCCGACAGATCTTCTTTTTGGTATTACTATACCGTGAGCCCCGGCACATTCAGCTGTCCTTATTATGGCTCCCAGATTATGTGGATCTTCTATGCCGTCCAGCAGCAAAAGAAAGGGGTCCTCTCCTTTTTGCTCCGCCAGCAGCATCATGTCGTCAATGCTGCTATATTTGTATTCTGAAACATATGCTATTATGCCCTGGTGATTTTTCCGCCTGATATTTTATCAAGCACTGCTCTTTCTTCATACCTTACAGGGATATTTCTTTCTCTTGCAGAAGCGATTATTTTTTTCACTGATCCTTCCGATCTCTTTGCAGCTATTATAAAAGCTGTTTCTCTTCCCGCCGATAAGGCTTCTGAAACAGCGTTCCTGCCGATAAGTATATTCTCTTTTGCCACGCTTCCCGCATGCCTGTTATTTTCTTTCATATTTCTCAAATCTGTATCTGACTCCTTTGTCTTCACAGATGTCACTACTCCATGTTTTTATAAAATCCTCTGACTCATCCAGATCAATGAAGTATCTGTCAGCATCAAAGGTTTCCATTATACGGGTAACGTATATCTCTTCGCAATATGGAAGGAACTGCTCATATATAGATTCTCCTCCGGCCACGAAAACATCCTGTCCGTCATCAAAGAATATCTCGTCAAAAAACTGATCCATACCGTTGCATACAACACATCCGTCTTTCTCAAAACAATCATCACTGGTCAGGATTATATTTTTCCGGTCAGGAAGAGGCTTGTGACCCGGCAATGATTCCAGAGTTTTTCTGCCCATCACAAGAGTTTTACCCTTTGTTTTTTCTTTAAAATATTTCAGATCGCCGGGCAGATGAGCCAGAAGTTTGCCGTCTTTGCCTATACCCCACTTTTCATCTGCAACCACTATTGCTTTGATTGTAAGACTCCTTATACTGCTATTGGTATCCCCTTTATCTGAGGATTCTTTTCATAATCTTCAATTATTACATGTTCCGTTTTGAACTGGTAGAAATCTTTTATATCGGGATCCAGTTTGAATTTTGGTGCAGGATATACAGGTCTTTTTATCAGTTCTTTTATAATAGGTATATGCCTGTCATAAATATGTGCATCCGATATCACATGCACCAGTTCCCCGGCTCTGAATCCGGTGACCTGGGCGAGCATATGTACCAGCACGGAATACTGGACAACATTCCAGTTGTTTGCCGCAAGGATATCCTGGGAACGCTGGTTCAATATTGCATTCAGTCTGTCGCCTGTCACATTGAAGGTCATGGAATATGCACATGGTTCCAGTCCCATTTCCAGCAGATCGCGGAAATTGAATATATTTGTCATTATACGTCTGGAATAGGGCTGGTTCTTAAGCTGCCATATCACATTGTCCACCTGATCCATTTCTCCCTGGGCAAATTTATATTTGACTCCCAGCTGATAGCCGTATGCCTTTCCTATGGATCCTTCCTTGTCGGCCCACTGATCCCATATATGTGAATTAAGATCATTTATATTATTGGATTTCTTTTGCCATATCCAAAGAAGCTCATCCACCGCAGACTTGATTGCCGTAGGTCTTAGGGTCAATGCGGGAAATTCTTTTGACAGATCATACCTGTTTATGACACCGAATTTTTTTATCGTATGGGCCGGCGCGCCGTCTTCCCATCTGGCCCTTACCGTTTGCCCTTCTGTGGAAAATCCGTTTTGGAGTATATCTTCGCACATGTCAATAAACAATCTGTCTGCCCTGCTCATATCTCTTCCTCCTAAAAAACTAAATATTTTACAATTATCCCTATGGCTCCTGTTATAATTACTGCCAGAAGGATTTTTTCCGTTGGAGTCCAGAATTTTTCTTCGCCGCCTGCTTTTCTTTCTTCCTTCCGGCGGCTTCTGTTTTCTTTATCAACTTCCCGGTTGGTCATATAGTAATCGCCCACCATGTCCCGGAATTTATTTCTGGTTTTCTTTGACAATACAGCCGACCGCCTTTCCTAATATTTCCTCCAGCCTTTTTGAATCTCCCGTAAGATAAATATATCCTATAAGAGCTTCAAATGCCGTGGCCCATTTATATGCCACCGGGTCGGCATTTTGAGGTCTGCTGGTGCTTCGCTTGTTGCGGGCCCTTTTGACCAGTACCTTCTCATCTTCGGTAAGATCTTCAAATATATCTTTTATGGCCTTTGCCTGCCCGTCCGCTCTTACATGCATGACCGCGTTCTTATGCATCCTGCTTGTTTTCTGAGGACCTTTTTCAAAAAGCATCTTTCTTATATAAAGTTCCTGAACGGCATCCCCCACAAAAGCCAATGCCGTTGTATCCCTTTTTAATAGGTCTTCCGTCATTGCTGCCTTACTCCTTTATTATCTGTACTCCCTGGGGAGTGTCTTTTAAAGTGATGCCCTTTGCTTTGAGCATATCCCTTATTTCATCTGCCCTGGCAAAATCTTTTTTCTGCCTGGCCAGCCGGCGCTCCTCAATGAGCTTGTCTATCTCGGGATCAACTGCACCATCTTCTTCCTGCCCGTCCTGCAAAAAGCCCAAAACATTGCAGAATTCCATAAGTGTTTCAAGGCACTTCTCTGCAAATTCTCTGCTGACATTCTGCTTTACAGCCGTATTGATTTCGGTGATGAGTTCAAAGACCGCTGTTATGGCATCCGCAGTGTTAAGGTCGTCATCCATGGCGGATATGAACATCTGCCTGTATTTATCCATGTCTTCTATTTTCTTTTTTTCTTCTTCAGTCATGGTGCCGCTGCCGTTTTTGATCAGGTGCTTAAGATTAAGACTTGCATTTCTTATTCTTTCCAGACTGTTTTTTGCCTGTTCCATAAGTTCGTCGCTGAAATTTATGGGGTTCCTGTAATGTCCGGAAAGCAGAAAGTACCTTATTACCTCTCCGCTGTAAGATCTTAGAATGTCTCTTACAGTAAAAAAGTTGCCTCTGGATTTTGACATTTTCTCATTGTCTATGGTTATGTAGCCGTTGTGCATCCAGTATTTTGCAAAAGGTTTGCCGTTATGGGCTTCTGACTGGGCCACTTCGTTCTCGTGATGAGGAAACGTAAGGTCCTGTCCACCCGCATGCAGATCTATTGTGTCTCCAAGATACTTTTTTGACATGGTGGAACATTCTATGTGCCATCCGGGCCTCCCCATCCCCCAGGGTGACTCCCATGCTATTTCGTCGTCCTTTTTTCTTGCTTTCCAGAGAGCAAAATCCAGCGGGTCTTTTTTCTTTTCTTCAACCATTATCCTGGCTCCCGATTCCAGATCCTCTATGTTCTGTTTTGAAAGCTTACCGTAATCTTTGAATTTTCTGGCACTGAAATAAACGTCTCCGTCCACCTCATAGGCATATCCCTTATCTATTAGATCTTTTACGAATTTTACTATCTCATCAATATTTTCTGTTACTTTCGGATGAAAATCCGCCTTGGCCACATTCAGAGCTTCGGCATCTTTGTAATACTCTTCGATGTACTTTTCACTTATTTCAGAGGCGCTCACTCCTTCTTCTTTTGCCTTGTTTATTATCTTATCGTCCACATCGGTGAAGTTCTGAACAAATCTTACTTTTTCCCCCCTGTATTGAAGATATTTTCTAAGGGTATCAAAAACAACAAAAGGCCTTGCATTGCCGATATGAAAATAATTGTATACCGTTGGTCCGCAGACATATATTTTGATCTCACTGCTGTCGGCGGGAATAAATTCTTCTTTACTTCTCGTCAGAGTGTTGTATATTTTCATTTTCCAGCTCCTTAACTTTTTGTTCAAGCATTACAATACGTCTTCTCAGACATTCCATTTCAACTGTGGTTGGATCCGGAAGATCCACCTGATTCATTTCTTCTGTATGCTGTCCCGGTCTCTTTATTATTATTCCGGGGACTCCCACCACTGTGCAGCCGTCAGGCACTTCTTTCAGTACTACCGATCCGGCTCCTATCTTTACATCGTTTCCCACTTTGAAGGGACCAAGTACCTTTGCTCCGGAACTCACTATCACTCTGTCACCGATGGTGGGGTGCCTTTTTCCCGTATCCTTGCCGGTCCCTCCAAGGGTCACACCCTGATAGATGGAAACGTCATCTCCTATTTCAGTTGTTTCGCCGATGACCACAGACATGCCGTGATCAATAAAGCATCTCCGGCCTATTATGGCTCCGGGATGTATTTCTATCCCGGTAAAAAATCTTGTCAGCTGAGAAATTATCCTGGCCAGAAGCTTGATATTGTGCTTATAAAGAAAATGAGCGGGTATATGCCACATCCTTGCCCATATTCCCGGACAGCACAGAAACACCTCAAATCCGTTTCTTGCGGCCGGGTCTTTTTCAAGCACAGTTTTTATATCTTCTCTTGTGGTTTTAAAAAAAGCCATTTTTTCTCCCCGTTGATACACATATCCCCCGTATATCAAACTTTTGATCTGTAAATTTTCTTAATGCCCGATTCTATTATAAGTATTTCATTGGGTCTACCGCTGTGGAAAGGCTGGATCCCCTCCATATCTCAAAATGGAGATGAGGAGATGAAGCATTGCCGCTGGATCCGACTTCAGCTATTTTCTGTCCTCTTTTTACGGATTGTCCTGCTCGGACATTCACTGACTGGCAGTGAGCATATATGGTAGTCATACCGTTTTTGTGCCTCACCTTTACTATTATTCCCCATCCGTATCCTGATTCTCCCGCCTGAAGCACATAACCGCTTTGTGACGCATAGACCGCAGTCCCGTATCCGGCTCCTATATCTATGCCGTCATGAAAAGCCCCGCCTCTTGGTCCGAATCCCGATATAACATTCATTGAGGAAAGGGGTCTGCCGAACTCGCCTGATCCTGTGTTCTTGAGATCGGCCCCCGCAGTACCCACAAGTATCACTCTGCTGCTGGCCTTGGACAAAACATTCTTCTCGATTATCTCTTTGCTTACGACTTTACCATTTTCTTTTATTATTTTTGTCTTTATTTCTGTTTTGCCGCTGGATCCGTTTTTCTTTATCTTCTCTGTTCCCGCTTCAAGGGAAGTCACACTTTTCCTGATGGTCTTGCATTTGGTGATCTTGATGTCTTCACACAATTCTCCCGAGATCACTGTAAGAGAATTTCTACCCTCAGTAAGTTCTTTTATCGCTTCATCAATGGTAAAAAGTTCAGGTGCATTACACCCGTTATCTGCATCAAGCTTCTCGATTTTTACTTCTTCTTTGAACTTCAGAAAAAGTATTTTGTTTTCTTCATTAATATACTGTTTCTTTATGCCTTCTATTGCAAGCATGGCAGCTTCTTCGCTACTAAGGATCGCTGCTTTTTTGTCTTCTACTTTTATTACCCATGGATGCTGCATTACCTGTCCCGTTGCCGTTATCAGAGGTTTATCGATTGGCTCCCCTGTCATCAGCAATCCCAGTGCAATAGAAAAAACAAAAACAATAAGCGCCGCTGCTGATATCTTTTTTTTGTGATGCTTTTTTATTAAGTCCATCAACTTCTCCATCAACTTCTCCCTATATTTGATATTTTTCTTAAATACAAGTCCAGACAGGTTTTGACCTGTCTGGAATATTATACATTATCGAATTGGCATAATCAATAAATCACAGATAATTGTAAGGATTTCTGGCTACGCCGTTAACTCTTACTTCGTAATGAAGATGTGTTCCTCTGGCGTTTCCCGTGGCTCCCATGGAAGCGATCTTCTGTCCCCTGGAAACCCTTTGTCCGACTTTTACATGAACCCTGCTGCAATGGGCATATCTTGTCTCCAGTCCGCCTCCGTGACTTATTTTTACGATAAGTCCATATGTTCCAGAGTAACAGGCCTGTGTGACTTTTCCGCTCTCGGACGCATAAATGGGAGTTCCCATGCTTCCTCCAAGGTCAATGCCGTAATGCATCCTTCCCCATCTCATACCGAATGAAGAAAGGTGTCTCATGCTCGAAAGAGGTCTGCCCAGTGTACCGCTGTGATTGTCTATAGAACCTCCTGAGCTTGAGTATGAGGAGCCGTAAGAAGATGACGATGATGAACTTGCGGCGGTGCCCACAAGCACAACTTTAGCTTTTGCTTTTTTTGTTGTCTGCTCATCCAGCACTTCTTTTTCGATCACCTTGCCGTTTTCTTTTATAAGTTCGGTGACTACCTCTTTTTCACCTTTAGCTCCCTCGGTCTTTACTTTTTTTGTTCCGGCCGGAAGAGAATCGGTTTTTTTGTATATGGTTTTATATTTGGTTTCTTTTTTTGCAGTACATATTTCCTTTGCCGCAACTGTTACTGCATTCTCTTCAGTGATCTTAGATATTCCTTCATCTATATCACATATGTCCGGTTCCTGTTGGCCGTTTTTTATATCCATCTCACAGATCTTTATATCTTCCTTTATTTTGACATCTATGATCTGATTTTTTTCACATACATAATTCTGCTTTACTCCGTCCATGATAAGTTGGGCTGCATCCCTGCTCCGTGCCACTATCTTATCTTCCCCTTCAACGGATATGACCCAGGGAGTTTCCATTACTTCTCCTTCTGCAGATACAAAAGGTCTGTCGATTGCCTGAGAAGTTGAAGCCCACCCTACGGTCAGGGAGAAAACAAAAATGACCGCTGCGAAAACTCCGAGTTTTTTCTTTTGCGGTAAAGTAAGGTGAAATATATCTGTTTCATTCAAAAACGAACGCAGTCCGTTTTTTATCCCAACTGCTGTGCCTTTTATACCGGCCCTTCTTATGTCAAGGACCCTGTTTTTGAGATTCTTTATTATTTCTGTCGGTGCCAATAAAGTTTTGACTCTTCCCAAGTCTTTTATTCTTATCCTATCCCCTGCCCCCGTTAAAAGTCTTTTGACCGTAATGACCAGAGATGATCCGGCCTTTATCGCCTTTTCTTTTAACATTGGTACTCCTCTTTCTTTGTTATCAATAATTCACATTTCACATTCAAGGCCTTTTTATGACCTTTTTATGTTTTACTATAACAAAAGGTTACAACAATGTCACTTTTCTGTCAAGTGTTGTTTCCATGAAAGTCTGAACCTTTTGTGGGTACCAGACCAAATTCATCTGCCATTTGAAGAAAAATCCGGTTTTCTTTTTGTGAATGCTCAGTGTATAGACATTCAAGCCCGTAAAGACCCATATCCTTCATTTTGCGGAGAAGTTTTTCCAGATTTTCTTCGAATTCAGAGCTTTCTCTTTCGCCTATATGTCTTATCTTTGCCGGATGAGCCAGCACCGCCTTTCCTCCCGCACCATTGATAAGACTTATGGCCAAGGCCGCTGTTATTTTTTCTTTTTTTATGCTTCTTATATCTTTTTGATCAAATATTCCCCCCGGCTCAAAAGCATCTTTTTCGCATTTAATGTATCCTTTGTTCACCATCGCCCTTGCTATCTGCGGCTTGCCCAAATAATCCTGTCCTTTTCTGAAAACCAAATCTTTTTCTTCCAGGTCAAACCCTTTTTTTCTTAAAAGATCCAGGAGTTTTTTGTTTCTTTCTTTTCTCCATCTCCTTGCCCTGTGGCAGGCTCTGTTAAGCTCTTTGTTTTCATAATCAATAAAATAACCGAGGATATGTACTCCTTTGCCATCAGCCGCAGCCGACAGTTCTATCCCCGGTATTACTTCGATGTTGTATTTTCTGCCTGCTTCCAGAGCCTCCTGAATGCCGGAAACACCATCGTGGTCTGTGACGGATATTTTATTCAGTCCTTTGTTCTTTGCATATCTAACAACCTCTTCCGGAGACATTTTGCCATCGGAATACCATGTGTGAAGGTGCATGTCGGTTTTTTCTCCTGTAAGCATTTTACCTCCTGAACATATGATGTCTTCCTGCAACAGCTAAAGTTATATAAAGTCCGATACCCATCATTATGGCTGCAACAAGGATGGAAAACAGCGAATAGCGCCACATAAAAGAAGTATCCAGGATCTTGACAAGGAGATCGTCTTTGGGAAAGTTGAAAGAGCTCAGGTCTCCGTGTATGGCCTGGCGCAGCGGTTTTACGGCCACTGTCAAAGTGTCGAAAATAGCCAGCACAGCAAACCCGACAATAGAATAAAAATAATTTCTCAGAAGCAGATCTTTTTCTTTTTTTCTGTAAAGATATATGTATATCCCTATCACAAGCAACAGTATGACTCCGGCGGCATATGCCTCCTTATCAAGGTTATATCTTATATTCTTTACAGTCAGGGCATCTATTTCGTTGAAAAGTTCTTCAGGCATATATTCCAGGTTCTCTTTCATCCGGAATTCATCGGTCTTGCCCATCATATAGTCACCGAAAAGTCCGACCACATCTTCATTTTCGGCATAAACCATCTCTTCACTAAGGATCTCTGTGGAATTCAGATGAAAACTATAAAGGGCTGTTGTACGGAGCAAAATATTGTCCCCGGCATACATGACAGCAACAGGGATCATAACAATAAGCAGCGGTGCCATGATTTTTGCCCACGGCACCGATTTTCTCTTTTTATTCTGCTTCCAGGGATTTTTTCTTGAGTTCCTTCTAAAACTGCGTTTGAGCCCTTCAATACGGCTGGCCAAAGTTTTTTTCTTTGGAACTATCCTGGGATCCCTTTTGGTCCTCTTAAACATATTTGCCATTTTCAATCTCCGTATTGATCGATCTATGAAAATGTCGATCAGCGTTCTTCACGGAAATACGGATTGCTCAGATCTCCCGGAGGAAGATCCTCCTTGCGGTTTTTGTGTGTGCTTATAATTACTATTATTATAGTTGCAAGATAAGGTATCATGTCCACCAGATACTGAGAAACACTTATTCCCATGGCCTGCAATCTGAATCCTATTATGCTCAGTGCTCCGAAAAGAAGAGCCCCCAGAAAACCCTTTATGGATTTCCATGATGCAAAGATAACAAGTGCAACTGCTATCCAGCCTCTGCCTGCTACAACATTTTCCTGCCAAACGGGTATAGTCCCAAGGGACATATATGCACCGCCAAGTCCGCACAGGGCTCCACCTATTATTATATTAGCATATTTGTAAAGAGAAATATTTATTCCCGATGCATCGGCCGCCGCAGCATTTTCGCCTACTGCCCGGGTATTCAGCCCTATTCTTGTCTTATTGTAATAGAATGCCGTGACTGCCACAAGTATAAAACCCATATAAACAAGAATATCCTGATCAAAAAGTGCCCGGCCTATAATAGGTATCTGAGAAAGCCCGGGAATGGCAATACTGTCAAAGGCATCTCTTACAACAGGCGTAAGGGGCACTCCCACATAACTTCTTCCCACCAGGTTTGCAAACCCGGTTCCGAAAATCGTAAGCGTAAGTCCTGTTACCACCTGATTCGTTCTTAATGAAACCGTAAGCACCGCAAATATGGCCGCACCGGAAGCACCCGCCACGCATGCCGCCAAAACGGCAATTTGGGGACTTCCTGTGGTATGACCCGCTATGAATCCAATCACAGCTCCCATAAGCATCATGCCTTCAACACCCAGATTAAGGTTACCGACTTTTTCAGTCATTATTTCGCCGATCGTAGCATATAGCAAAGGCATCGCCGCAACTATGGCTGCCGCCAGAAAACTTTCCATACTATGCCACCTCCTTTTTTGATCCGGGTCTCTTTTTGAATGAGACTTTATACTGCATGAAGAATTCGCTGCCAAGAACGAAGAAAAGTATCACGCCCTGTATCATATCCGCCACCGATGACGGGATTGACATGGCAACCTGTATATATGCACCGCCCTGCAGAAGCATGGCAAATAATATGCACACGATCATCACTATTGGCGGAGACAATCTGCCAAGCCAGGCCGTTATTATTGCGGTAAAACCGTACCCTGCGGAAATGCTGTATGTAAGAGTCCTTTCCACAGCAGAGACCTGTATCATCCCGGCAAGTCCGCAAAGGCCTCCGGAAACCAGCATGGCACTTATTATTATGCCTTTAATATTCATGCCTGCATATCTTGCCGTTTCCAGGCTTTCGCCCACAACAGATATCTCGTAACCTTTTTTTGTATAGTTTATATAAACATACAAAAATGCCACCGAAAGGATCGCCACTACCCATCCGCTGTGAATCCCCAGAAAGTCCGGAAGCTGAGCATTCTGGCTGAAGGTCTCGATCTTTGGGAATCCTCCCGAATTCGGATCTTTCCACGGTCCGAACTGGAGATATGTAACGAACTTGATGGCTATATAGTTCAGCATCAATGTAAATATAGTTTCGTTGGTACCGAAACGCGCCTTGAAAAAAGCAGGTATAAAGGCCCATATCGCTCCGCACAGTATAGATGCTGCCATCATGCAAAGAATCATAACGGGTGCGGGAAGAGTGTCCGGGAAATTAAGTGCCACCAGAGTCGCTCCAAAGGCTCCCATCATTATCTGTCCTTCACCGCCTATGTTCCAGAACTTCATTTTGAAAGCAACGACTATGCCCATGGAAACAATGATCAGAGGTATGGACTTTGTTATGGTCTGCTCTATCCTCATGACCGAGCCTATCGATCCTTCCACTATCCTGTAGTATGCTTCCAGGGGATCATATCCCATGGCAAGTATCACTATCCCTGCACAAGCCAGAGAAAGAAGAATGGCGATCACCTGGATCACTGCTTCCTGTTTCTTCGGAAGAGCTGCTTTTTTAGTTATTTTTATCATGCTTTGCCTCCTCTTCCAAAGATCCGCCTGTCATAAGCAGTCCTATGTCCTCCTTGGTGACCTCATCCGGATCGACTATTCCTGTTATTTCTCCCTGGCAAAGGACCATTATCCTGTCACAAAGGCTCATGAGCACATCCAGATCTTCGCCGATAAACAGGACTCCAACACCTTTTTGTTTCTGTTCATTCAAAAGATCATATATTTTGTATGATGCACCAATATCAAGTCCTCTTACGGGATATGCCGTTATAAGCACTTTTGGGTCTGAATCTATCTCACGCCCCAATAGTACTTTCTGTATGTTCCCGCCGGAAAGTTTTTTGACCGGAGTATATATATCAGGCGTCATTATATCCAGAGCTTTCACTATTTTTTCCGCTTTTCTGGCGCAGGGACCTCTTTTTAGGAAAATCCCCGGCTGGCCCTGATAGTCTTTCAGCACTATGTTATGCACTATGTCCATGCTGCCCACAAGACCCATGCCCAGTCTGTCTTCAGGTATGAATCCCATTCGGATACCCAGCTTTATTATATCTGCGGGAGTTTTGCCCACAATATTTTCTCCCTGGAAAAATATTCGCCCTTTGTTGGTCCTTATCAGGCCGGCGATACACTCGCAGAGCTCTTTCTGGCCACTTTTTGCCACACCTGCAACACCCAGGATCTCTCCGCCCTCAAGTTCGAAGCTTATGTTTTCCAGAGCATTTTTGCCGTCCTTGTCCTGCACCTCAACTCCGTCCATGGTCAGCAGTACCCCTGCCTCCTGTCCTTTTTCTTTTTTTATGGCCAGATCTACTTTTTTGCCCACCATCATCTCTATCAGGGTCCCCACATCAACATCAGCTGTCTCAACAGTGGCCACAGATCTGCCTTTACGAAGTACCGTCACCCGGTCGCTTATTTCCATTACCTCGTTCAGCTTGTGAGTTATTATAACAACAGCGCATCCCTGATCCCTCATATTTCTTATTATATGAAAGAGTTTTTCGATTTCCTGAGGAGTAAGGACCGCTGTAGGTTCATCCAGTATCAGTATATGTGCTCCCCGATAGAGCACCTTTATTA
>DAIMEC010000019.1:0-12808 GCA_036725465.1 Bacillota bacterium
CCGACACATTATGTTGAACAGATATCAGAAACGGACACTCTTGTCCGTGCAGTCAACATACTTCCCTTGGAGGTAATAATAAGAAATGTAGCGGCGGGTTCTTTTTCCAAAAGATACGGAGTGGAAGAAGGTACGCCTCTGGCAAAGACCGTACTGGAATTTTCCTATAAAAGTGACGAGCTGGGAGACCCCCTAATAAATGACGATCACATACTGGCACTGAAGCTGGCCACATTCGAAGATCTTGATACCGTAAGAGGATACGCATTTATGGTCAACGATGCCCTAAAAGAATTTTTCCTGGAAAAGGGACTTAAGCTTATCGACTTCAAGATAGAATTCGGAAAGTGTATCGCCGGAGATGAAGATGATGAGCCGGGAGATATAATCCTGGCAGATGAAATATCACCTGACACATGCAGGCTTTGGGATGCTGTAACAAACGAAAAAATGGACAAGGACCGCTTCCGGCGGGATCTGGGAAATTTGGAGCAGACGTACAAAGAAGTCATGGAGAGGATAAAGAAGTAGAAAGGATCTTTTATGAAATCATCTGAAAAGCTGACGTACAGGGATGCGGGAGTCGATACCCTGGAGGGGCAGAGAGCCGTAAGTCTGATGAAGGAGCATGTCAGAAAAACCTTTGATGAGAACGTGCTGGCAGACCTGGGAAGTTTCGGCGGATTATATGAACTTAAAGGTGCAGACATCAAAGAGGGTTCCGAGCCCGTGCTGGTCAGCGGTACTGACGGAGTCGGTACAAAACTGAAACTGGCTTTCATGACGGGAAATCACAGCACGGTGGGACAGGACTGTGTAGCCATGTGCGTCAATGATGTGCTTTGTCAGGGAGCCAGACCTTTGTTTTTTCTTGACTATATAGCCACGGGGAAAGTGGAAGCGGAGAAAATCGCAGAAATCGTCGGGGGGATAGCAGACGGATGCCGTGAAGCGGGGTGCGCCCTCATCGGTGGAGAGACTGCGGAAATGCCCGGGTTTTATGCTGACGACGAATACGACATGGCGGGTTTTTGTGTTGGAATAGTTGACAAGAAAAAAATAATAACGGGGGAAAAAATATCCGAGGGCGACAGGATAATAGGTCTTTTTTCCAGCGGCATACACAGCAACGGATACTCCCTTGTACGAAAAGTATTTTTTGATGAAAATGGATTCAAACTTCAGGATCAGATCCCGGAACTGGGAGAGACCCTTTCCGAAGCCCTGCTCAGACCAACCAGGATATACTCAAAAGCCTGCAGGGCGGTTTGTGATTTTGATATAAAAGGAATAGTACATATAACAGGCGGCGGTTTTTTTGAAAATGTTCCCAGAGTACTGCCAAAGGATCTTTCTGCGGAATTTGATACGACGGCATGGGAGCCAGCCGCCATATTTCGGTTGATAAAAAAACTCGGACATATGGAAGAAAGAGAAATGTTTTCAACATTCAATATGGGAATCGGCATGATGTTTTTTGCGGGCAGTGAAGATGCCGGTAAGATACTAACGGCTCTCAAAGAGAAAGGCGAAGATGCGGCTATCATCGGCAAAGTTGTAAAAAAACAGACAGATGAGGTGACTCTGAAATGATAGCAGGACAGGCAAAAGAGGCGACTCTGAAATGACAGAAGGACAGGCAGGGGAGGAGAGCATCAAATGAAAAAAACCAAGATCTCTGTAATTGTATCCGGCGGCGGCACAAATTTTCAGGCACTGGCAGAAGCAGTCAAAAACGGATCCATAGAAAATGCAGAAATAGTCAGGCTCATATCCGGCAGCGAAAAGGCCTTCGCACTTCAAAGAGCAAAGACCCTGGGGATCCCGTCAAAGGTGATCAAAGACACAAAGGATCCGGCAGAAATATTAAAGCTTCTTGAAGAAGCGGAAACGGATCTGGTGGTGCTGGCGGGATACCTGAAGATACTTGATCCCGAAATAATAAGTGCTTACAAAAGAAGAATAATAAACATACATCCGGCACTTTTGCCCAAATTCGGAGGGCATGATATGTACGGACTGAATGTGCACAGGGCAGTCATCAAAGCCGGAGAAAAAGAAAGCGGAGCGACGGTGCATTATGTGGATGAGGGAGTTGACACGGGAGAAATAATCCTGCAGAGAAAAGTTCCTGTGATGCCCTGTGATACACCGGAAGAACTGGCGGCGCGAGTCCTTGAAACTGAACATGAGATATTGCCTCTGGCTGTGAAAGAAGTCATAGCAGAATGGAAGGAGAAACGTTAAATGGGTGGAATATTCGGGATAGTATCAAACGAAGATTGTGTAATGGACATATTTTTCGGCACCGATTATCACTCACATCTCGGAACAAAAAAAGGTGGGATGTGCATACTTGGGGATAGTGGTTTCAACAGAACTATACACAATATCGAAAACACTCCTTTCAGGAGCAAATTCGAAGATGATATAACAGAGATGAGGGGGAAAGCCGGCATAGGAGCCATAAGTGACGGAGACCCCCAGCCTCTTACTGTACTGAGCAGACAGGGGGACTATGCCATAACCACAGTGGGCAGAATAAACAACAAAGCGGATCTTGTAAAAGAGCTCATATCGGATGGACACGGACAGTTTATGTCAATGAGTGGAGGAGGCATAAATAACACCGAGCTGGTGGCGGCCCTTGTTTCCCAGGGCAAGAATATAGAAGAAGGAATAAAAAACGCTCAAAAAAGAATAGAAGGTTCCGTGACCATGATGATCCTGACCAAGGAAGGCCTTTATGCGGCCAGGGACAAGCTGGGCAGGACCCCCCTTATTATCGGCAAGAAATGCGGAGACAGTTATTGTGCCGCTTCAGAATCCTTCGCCTTTATAAACATAGGATACAAATATAAGCGTGAACTGGGACCCGGCGAAATAGCTTTTCTTACTTCCACGGAGGAAAGGACCATATCTCCTCCCGGGGATAAAATGCGAATATGTACTTTTCTTTGGACTTATTTCGGCTACACCACTTCCATATATGAAGGGAAAAATGTAGAAAAAGTAAGAAATAGAAACGGTGGGATACTGGCTCGCGGAGACAGAGATCTGGAGGTGGATTATGTTGCGGGAGTTCCCGACAGCGGGATAGCCCATGCTCTTGGATATTCAAACGCATCCCGGATCCCTTACTCGAGACCCCTTATAAAATACACACCCACATGGCCCAGGAGCTTTATGCCCCAGAACCAGAAGGCAAGGAATCTTATCGCAAAAATGAAACTGGTACCGGTTTTTCAGATAATAAAGGACAAAAGATTTGTTCTTATAGATGATTCCATAGTCAGAGGAACTCAGCTTTCCGAGACGGTGGCATATCTCATAGAAAACGGTGCCAGAGAGATACACGTAAGATCTGCCTGTCCACCCATAATGTACGGCTGCAAGTACCTGAACTTTTCCAGATCCGTCAGCGATATGGAGCTCATAACCAGGCGATGCATAAGAGAACTGGAGGGCATGGATGAAGCCGCCGGTGTGAATGAGGCATCCGGAAATCCGGCGGGGTCTGATAGTGAGAAGCAGTCGGACATACCGCCTGAGGTATTGTTGGAATATGCCGATGCATCCAGTGAAAGGCACAGAAAAATGGTGAGCCTGATCGAAAAGAAACTCAATTTTGACAGCCTCCGGTTCCAGACACTGGAAGATGTAATAGAGTCCGTTCAGGTGGACAGATGCAAGTTGTGCACCTACTGCTGGAACGGAAAAGAGTGATGGCATCAAACATGAGAAAACTGCATCATTGAAAAATGTGTGAATGAGAAATGTTTTATGAAAAATGATTATAAATGATCCGACAAAAAGAGAGAAACAAAAGCTATAAACAAAAATGACAAACAAAAGCGACAAACAAAAGCAATCAGAAAATGAAAATGAATCAAAAGCAAAATAATAATTTATAAAAATGAAAGGAGTAGCAATGAGAGCCATTATAAGCGTATCCGATAAAACCGGCATCGTTGACTTTGCCCGTGAACTTGCCAAAATGGGGACGGAAATCATATCCACCGGCGGCACAAAACGAAAGCTTGAAGAGGCCGGACTTGCCGTCAAAGGTGTGGAGGAAATAACAGGGTTCCCGGAATGTCTGGACGGAAGAGTGAAGACTCTTCATCCTGCAGTGCACGGAGGTATACTGGCCAGGAGGGACATTCCTTCCCATATGCAAAAATTGAAAGAACTCCATATCAGCCCTATAGATATAGTGGCGATAAATCTCTATCCTTTTAAGAAAACTATAATGAAACCCGATGTTACTTTAGAAGATGCCATAGAGAATATCGACATAGGCGGCCCGGCAATGTTAAGGGCCTCGGCCAAAAATCATAAAGACGTGGTGGTTATATGCGACCCTGCGGATTACAAAAAAGTGACGGAAGAGCTGGCAAAAAGCGGAGAAGTTTCACTTGAAACAAAATACAGGCTGGCCCTCAAAGTTTTCCGGCATACAGCCGCATACGATGCCATGATAGCAGATCACCTGAGAAAGCAGCTGCCCAACGAAAAGAAACTATCCAGTGACAAAACGGGAGCGGAACTTCCCGATGACCTTACTCTGACTTTCGAAAAGATACAAACTCTGCGTTACGGAGAAAATCCCCATCAGGAAGCTTTTTATTACAGAGAAATAAAGCCGTCTGAAGGATCACTGGTAAAAGCCCAAAAACTTCACGGGAAGGAACTTTCCTTCAATAATATAAATGATACGAATGGAGCACTGGAATGTCTCAAGGAATTTCCGGAGGAAGTGCCTGCGGCGGTAGCAGTCAAGCATGCAAATCCCTGCGGTGTCGCAACGGGAAAAACAATTTTTGAGGCATACAGGAAAGCTCACGACTGTGATCCGGTTTCGATTTTCGGGGGAATAGTAGCACTCAACAGGCCTGTCGACAAGGAAACGGCCCTTGAAATGAACAAGATATTTCTTGAGATAATAATCGCGCCGGACTTCGACGAAGATGCTCTTGAGATCCTGAAGCAGAAGTCAAATGTAAGACTGCTCAAGCTACCCGGTATATGCGAAGCTACGCCCGCATGGGAAATCGACATCAAGAAAGTTTCGGGAGGAATACTGGTACAGAGCAAAGACCGTGGCCTTTTTGATGTCAAAAATGCACCAAGACCTGATCAGCCTGCATCCGGAGGCAAACCCGAAAGCCAAATAAAAGACCAGGCAGCAGACAAAGCCGGAGACCAAACCGGAGATAAACCCCAAGGCCAAGTTAAGGCAGAAGGAAATAATCGGGCTTCTTCAGCCGGCAATCTGGTATATGATGATCAGCTGATGGTGGCAACAAAGAAATCTCCCACGGAAGCGGAGCTGCGGGACATGGAAATAGCCATGAAAGTGGTCAAGCATACAAAATCCAACGGTATCGTTTTTGTAAAGGATGGCAAAACCATAGCCATCGGGCCCGGACAGACAAACAGGATATGGGCTGTGGAAAACTGTATAAAAAGATGCCTTTCAGATATGAAAGGCTCCGTTATGGCTTCAGACGCATTCTTTCCTTTCAGCGACTGTGTAGAAGCTGCCGCAGAAGCCGGTGCGACGGCAATCATACAGCCCGGCGGATCCATAAGAGATAAGGAATCCATCGAAAAAGCCGATGAGCTGGGCATATCAATGGTATTTTCCGGAATGAGACATTTCAAGCACTGAAACGTGGGGAAATATCAAGGCTCGACCCGGGTTCATATAGCATAAACCTGGACAAATACATATTAATAGAACGGAGAAATAATATGAGGATACTGATAATAGGCGGCGGAGGTCGTGAACATGCCATAGCATGGAAACTGGCAGAAAGCGAAAAAGTGACAAAACTTTACTGCGCTCCCGGCAATGCCGGTATAGCAAATAATGTTGAGTGTGTGCCTGTAAAAGACGATGACATTGAAGGCATGTGCGACTTTGCCGTCTCGGCAGAAATAGACATGGCGGTCATAGGTCCCGAGGTGCCCCTGGCCATGGGAATGGTCGATGCACTGGAAGATGCCGGCAAAAAAGCAGGGAAAGAGATAATGGGTTTCGGACCCAACAAAAAATGCTCACAGCTGGAGGCCAGCAAATCTTTCACAAAGGATTTTCTTACAAAGCATAAAATACCCACCGCAGGATACAGAGAGTTCACAGACAAGCAGGAGCTTTTAGAAAACATAGGGATATTCGGATTCCCAATGGTGCTGAAGGCAGATGGGCTGGCTGCAGGAAAAGGTGTCATAATAGCAGCAAATGAAGAGGAAGCGAGAAAAGGTATAGAAGCCCTTATGGGAAGTCGTGATTTTGGCACTGCGGGAGACAAGGTGGTAGTTGAGGAATTTTTAAGAGGGGTTGAGGCATCCGTGCTTTGTTTTGTGGATGAGAAAACCATTGTTCCAATGGAATCGGCTCAGGATTATAAGAGGATATTTTCGGGAGATGAAGGACCCAACACCGGGGGCATGGGTACATATTCCCCTTCACTGGTGTTTGATGAAAAACTGGAAAAAAGGATACGCCGGGAAATACTTGACCCCACATTGGAAGGATTTCGCGCCGACGGTCTTGATTTCAAAGGTGTACTTTTTATAGGGCTTATGATAGAGGAGGACGGGTCTCCCAAGGTCATTGAATTCAACAACAGATTTGGGGATCCTGAAGCCCAGTCGATCCTGCCCCGGATGGAGACCGATCTTACGGATGTTTTGCTTGCCGTATGCAAGAACCGTTTGTCTGATATAAAGATAAGGTGGAGCGAGAAAAAGGCTGTTTGCGTGGTTGCCGCATCCGGCGGATATCCCGGAGAATACCTGAAGGGCATAGAGATAAAGGGTTTGGCAAAAAATGGCCAGATCTATGGCTCCGATGCAGTAGTATTCCATGCGGGGACTGCCATGGATCACATATGTCACGGAAGTTACTGCGGGCAGGCTTTTGTTACTGCAGGGGGAAGAGTCCTGGGGGTTACGGCTCTTGGAGAGACCCATGAAGAGGCAAGGAAAAAAGCATATGAAAACATAGAGAAGATAAGTTTTGAGGGAATGCAGTACAGAAACGACATCGGCCTTATTACACCACCCAAATAAGCTGTTTCGGAACACTTTTCCCGGAAAATGGAGAGTGCGGTAAACGTGGGAGCCGGAACACTTTTCCCGGCAAACGCCGCCCGTGGGAATCGAGCCCCTTGGAAAAGCCGCCCCGGCAACAGTGATCCTCGGGATCCAAAAGAGAAACACGGCAAAATAATAGCAAATTCTATTTTTTAACCCTTTGACCTCGTTTTTGAGAGGTCGAGGGTTAATTTTTTGTAGAAAAGCAGGGTTTTTTGGTCATTTCAGAATAAAAAATCAATTTGTATAGCTGAAATCCGTACATATTGGCATTAAAACAGCATAATAAAAAAAATAAAGGGCGATTTTGGAAAGACTGGAAACAGAAAACAGAAATTTTTAACCCTGAAGCCTTAAGAATTGAGATAAAAGGGTTAAAAATCCTAAACAAGTCTGTTTTTTGCTTTATTTGGAATCAACCGGAGACTGTATGGCGGATATCCAAAACATAAAAGAAAAAAAATAACATAATTTACAAATAATGGTTGACAAATATTTCCAGTAATGCTACCATAACCATACCAAAGGCAAAATAAAAGTACAAACAGATACCAACAGAAACATAACGATACCAAATAATTTATTTCACCATCAGACAATTATGGCAAGTCAAAAGGGGCCGAAATGATTATCAGAAAAAGGAAAACGAAAATCTACATATTTATAGCATCAATGATTTTGATTATTGTTTTCTTTTTAATCGTCCTTGGTCTTCGTGCCTACTGTGTTGCGGGAAAAAGCATGGAACCCGCAGTTCCCTTTGGGTCGATTGTCTTTACGATTATTACAGAAGAACCCAAACAGAAATTGAAGAAAGATGATGTGATCATTTTTTCTTCTTCAAAAACTACTATGCCCATCATGCACAGAATATGCAGTATAGAAGAAGACGGAGTGGTCACCAAAGGAGATAACAGTAATGCAGTAGATGGGAGGATACCCTGGATCAGGATAAAAAGCAAAGTGGTTTTTCATATACCTGCTGCAGGGTATCCCATCTTATTCATACAGAATATGTTTAAATGATTTTCTGATAAGCCGATACAGCAAGGAGAAAAAATGGGACATAATAAGAGCATAAATATTATTTTTATATCTCTGGTGATCACTGCAGTTATTACGATTTTGATCAGTGTTGGAGCATGGCTTATAGATGCCGAGGGCTTCACTAATTCTTTCCGGGTCGATGCGGATGCGGACACGAGATATACGCTGGCTACTTCGGAGAATAACAATGAAGGGGAAATCATTCTTAACGGAACGGATCAAAGCATAAATAGAATAACTTTGTCCGGAACCGGGACAACATCTGTTACTTCTGATGGAGAGGGAGGAGTCAATATCCATACAGAACCTTGCCTGAATAATATATTCCCTGTGGGCAGTATATATATGAGTGCAAACAACCAAAATCCGGAAGATACATTGGGAGGAGAGTGGGTATCATGGGGAAGCGGAAAGGTTCCCGTTGGAGTCGACGCGCTGGATACGGACTTTGATACTGCCGAAAAAACAGGCGGGGAAAAAAGCCACAAATTGACAGCGGCAGAAAACGGTCCCCATTATCACACAGGTCCTTTGCACACTCATGGACCCGGCTCCGGAGCAAGATTCTTGAATTATACCGGAACATTATCAGCTGAAACCGTTGGTGCTATTGAAGGCAGTGGCCAGAAGCTGGCACAGATATTATCGGGCGGCAGTGACGTATGGTACGGAGGGACTGCAACGGCAGCTGCAGGAAACGGAAACACAGGGCCATCCGGCTTAGGTGATGCGCACAACAATCTGCAACCCTATATCACCTGTTATATGTGGAAAAGAATAAACTGATCCGTATTTCTGCCGGCAGACTTTGACCAAAAAGCAGTGGCTCAGCACAAAAGGATCAACAAATAAAAATGATCACAAAGGAGGAAAAGCATGAAAAGAAAAGAAGATGAAAAAGAAATCAAAACTTTAGAAAGAAGCAGGACTAAAAAGAAAAAATCCAGATTCATACCGGCATTTGCGCTGATGCTGATGTTGATTGCAGGCGGCGTGATCGCACTGCTTTCCGACAGTGAAACATTTCAAAATGTCTTTGGAATGTCAAATCTAACGGTAGATATATCTGCTGAAGAAATGATGGCAAGCAGTGAAATCGGCAATGAGGGTTCGCTGATACAGTATGAGGATCCTGCAGGTGTTTTGCCGGGAGACATTGTTTCCAAGATCCCTCAAGTGGGAAAAGTATCGGAAAACTCATTGGATTGCTGGGTCAGAGCGAAAGTTGAGTTTACACAGCCGGAGAACCTGAGCGCAGAAAAAACATCTTTGGATCAAAGTGCTCTTCTGGGGATACCGGATAGCACTTGGACGGTGAAGAATACAGCTGATCCGGGAACGATATACTATTACTTGAACAATGGACTGACAGGACAGGATATTTCAAAAACAGTTCTTTTCACAGGTGTTCAAATACCTGATGACTGGAATGAAACAGAAATAGGGAAAACCCCAAAAGTTAATGTTACATTCGAGGCAGTACAGATGGAGAATTTTCAGCAGGATCTTACAAGTGATGAGCCTTGGGGAAACTATAACTAAAAATAAAAGCCGGACAATTGCAGATCAGAGAAGAAAAACCAAATACCAAATATTGAAAACTGACAAGGGCAAAACAGGAAAAGCTATATTAGGGTAAAAATAAGCTGGATGAAGTTTATAAAGAGTTTAATACCGTAAAAAATAATAATGACACCGCACACGACATTTATTATGCGGAGGATCTTGTCGGTGATCTTTGCTCCTATGAAAGTTAGAATTGTAGAGATACTTAGGAACCAGAGACAGCTGGCACAGGCCACACCAATGATGAATTTTGAACTTTCTTCAGGAGGAAGAGTTGCATTGAAAGCTCCGAGCATCATGGAACCGTCGATAAGAGCCTGAGGATTGAACCACGTCACTACACATGCCGTTAAAATGACTTTCAGAATGGGGATGTCAACATCACCGCTTTCCTCCGTTTTTTTATCGGGAAGAAGCAGTCCCACCCCTATTTTTACAACTATAATGCTGCCCACAAGAAGAATGATCATTTCCAGCAGGTGGGACTGCTCCATTATAGCACCGATGCCGAAGAAACAGGCAAGGGCCAGCGTAACATCAAAAAATATAACTATTAACGCAGTCGCATAAACGCGACTGCGTTTCTGGCTTATGGCCGTATTTATTACAAAAAGATTCTGCAGGCCGATGGGAGCCACATAGGCCAGACCCATCAAAAGACCTTCTAAAAAGTATTGCATTTGTGTTTTCCTGTTCTTGCCGGATATTACCTCATATTATTTTGTTTGTTTTTCATTTCATGTTCAAGAAGATTTTGTTTGAGAGCAAGACCCTTTTGACTTTTTGGACCGTTCCCAAAAGCACTGTAGCCACCAAGATTTTTTCGGGAGATCTCACCGGGCCTGCCTCCGGAGGCTATTACCCTGTGGCACGGTACAACTATAGAAACCGGATTTTTGGCATTGGCAGAACCAACAGCTCTTGCTCCGCCGGGGCACCCTATACGGTTTGCCAGCTGGCCGTAAGTTTCAGTTTTGCCATAGGGGATATCGCAAAGAGCTTTCCAGACCCTTCTCTGAAAGGGAGTTCCTCCGAATGATTTATACCGGGGGTCATTAGCAAATAAAGGATCATCAATAAATACAGGGTCTTTAACAAATAGAGAATCATCAATAAAAAGAGGAAGGTCAAAAGAGCTTCTTTTTCCCGAAAAATATTCATCCAGTTGAGTAGCGGCACTACGGACAAGAGAATGGCGATTTTCCGATATTGAAACATCTCTTTGATTGAGCCATGAAATTTCAATTACAAAATCATTGGAGCAAATAATACCTATCGGGCCAAATGGACTCTCGAATATTCCCGAGTATTTTGTCATGGATGTTTCCTTTCTTGATATTGGAGCGGTCTTAACCTGGAGCAACTCTATGTATGATCTTGCGCACACCCTTTTGTATCGTACCGGAAAGATTCTTCATATCTTAATATACGGGAATTGACATGTTTTTTGCCGGACACTTCAGAAGCTATGCGTCGGATGCTGCAAAATATTTTCAGTAATAATTGTATCACAGAAGATAAAAATAGTGTATAATATATATACTCAAACTTGTTTAAGATATAGGGATACAAGGGAAAAATATTGGAGGACAGGGTTATGAAAAAGCAGATAATAACCATCAGCCGTGAGTTCGGCAGCGGAGGCCATCTGGTGGGGAAAGTGCTCGCCGAAAAAATGGATGTGCCTTATTATGACAAAAGTATACTGGACCGGATCGCAGAAGAAAAAGGCTATTCAGTTGAGATGATGGAAGAGGACGAGAAACGCGCAAAAAACAGTTTGCTGTACAGCCTTACTACTGCTTTCGGCAGTGCGGGAACAGGACCGGATTACATTTCCATAAACGAAAAATTTTTTCTTGCTCAATTCGATTATATAAGAAGGATCGCAAAAGAAGGTTCATGTGTAATAGTAGGAAGATGTGCGGACTATGTGCTTAGGGAGATGCCTTTTGTCACCAATGTTTTTATTTATGCGGACAAACAGCAGAAGTTCAAGCGGATAGTAAACGAGTACGGACTTTCCAGAGAAGATGCTGAAAAGGGTCTTAGAGATGTGGACAAGGCAAGGGCGAACTACTATAAGTATCATACGGGACAGGAATGGGGCAGACCCGAAAACTACCATCTTTGCATAAACAGCAGTGATATCAGCCTCGGCGGATGTACAGAGCTGATACTGAAATATCAGGAAATAAAAACCAAGTAGGTCATTAAAAATACTGATCAGACAAATATAAAAGCAGACAATTTTTTCGCTTGTCTGCTTTTTCATATTATATGCTTGATTCAATGTCAAAAGCTTTAGTCAAGTACAAGACTTGGAGGAGTGTAGACCCTGCTCTTAAGCTCTTCATTGAGAGCATACAGCCCCTTTGCATCAGATCCGTAAAGCTCGTACTTCCTGATCATTTCTTCTGCGTTTTTTTCTTCTTCTCCCTGCTCCTTTACGAACCAGTCAAGAAACTGCATACTGCGATAATCTTTTTTAGAAAAAGCCACATCATATATTTTGTGGATAAGGGCCGTTACATACTGCTCATGCTTGAAAGATGCCTTAAGGGCATCAGCATGTTTTTTCATAGGTACATCAGGCTCCCCAATGGCTTTCAGTGAAACCTTTATGCCATTGTTCTGCAGAAACTCTGCAAAAAGCATGGCATGATCTCTTTCTTCCTGGGCCTGTACCTTGTACCAGTTGGCAAATCCGTCAAGCCCTTCATCAGTATAGTAATTCGCAAAATCCAGGTAAAGATATGCAGAATAAAACTCTTTGTTTATTTGATCGTTCATTAAATCTATTACTTTTTTGTCCATCATTATTAATACCTCCGCTTTAAAAATTTTAATATGTTTATCCTATACCCGGACAAAAATAAATCAAACAAAATAACAGAGGCTATAAAGACCCGGCAATAAGAAAACTCAAAGCAAACAGATCGGATTTACAAAAACCTGATTTTTAGGAAACAAAGGAAATCAGCCAAGCCCGGGGTTTGTGAAACAACGGAAATCGGTCAACCCCGGAATTTATAAAACAACGGAAAGCAGCTAAGCCCGGAGTTTATATAACCACAGAAATCAGTTGATA
>DAIMEC010000020.1:0-12677 GCA_036725465.1 Bacillota bacterium
AATGAAAACGCTGGGTGCGGAAATGATAATGATCGACGGAGCCGTAGACAGAAAATCCATCGCGGCTCCCGATGCATCCGATGCGGTGATACTTGCCACGGGAGCGGTACTTTCAAGGAACATGAAAAAAGTCGTTCAGGAAACGGCTTACGTGGTGAGCATATGCTCACTGCCGCGACTTTCTGACCAAAAGACAAGAAAGCTGATTGAAGAAAACCAGGACAAAATAACTCTTATATCGGGTGATCGGGCAAAGACACTGGATCTTGCCACGGGGCTTAACAGTGGGAAATTTCTTCAGCAGGAAATGAACGATGAAACGGAATATATATACATGCCGGGAGCTTTTACAAAAAGTGTGATTGCAGACATGGGAAATGCGGAACTGAAAAAAACCCATTTTATACTTAAAGATCCCATGAAAATATTCTTTGATGCCATAGGCTGGCATCAGCTGATGAAAAAGGGAACAAAAGTGTCGGTGCTGGAAAACATAAAGGTGGCAGCCGTTACTGTGAACCCCGTTTCGCCGGCAGGATATTCTTTCGGACATGAAGATCTGAGAGAAGCCGTCAGCAAGGCTCTGCCTGAAATACCGGTTATTGATGTAAGGCTTTAAACAAGGATATCATTTAGTCCCGGAGGATAAAAGTGATAAAAAGACTGGCAAATGTAAAAACCAGAACAAATACAGGCTTCGATCATGTCATGAACGGAATGGAACTGCAGACTCCCTTCGGAACAAAAAGGCTAAAAGAACAGAAACCTTTTTTCCCGGGGGAAGAAGCTTCCTTGAGAAGAGAACTGGACAGGATCGGGAGTCTCTTTGATATTGCCCGTGAAGATGAAAAATACATATCAAAGATATCCGATATATTTATGGATATGAAGGATGTGGAGTTTACAGTCGAACGTAGCAAAAGCAGCATACTGACTGTGGTGGAGATCTTCGAGATGAAATGCCTGCTCCTTAAAATGGAGCAGCTGTCTTCTCTTTTTCAAAAACAGAGCAAAAAGATACCCGACGAATTCATATTAAGCGATATAAGGATCCTTCTTGATGAATTGGATCCCAGAGGAGACAGACTAAACACATTTTATATTTATGAGGAATTTTCCAAAAAGCTGGCGGAACTGCGCAATGAAAAAAGGATGCTGGAAACAGGGGTCAGAAAAAGCCAGAAGGAAAGAAGAGAAAAACTTCACAGAGAAAAGGGCATAATGCTGACTCCAAAATTTGACTGTGTGGTCTCAAAGGCTGATGAAGAGGCCATCAGGACATTCGAGGCGGCTCCTGAACTGGAGAGATCATGCCAGGATATAATTTCTGTGACATTCCAGCTGGTAAGGACAGAAAAAGAAATAGAAACGATTGAAAAAACAGAAATGCTCACTGCTCAGATAGAAGAAGAAGAAGAGAAAATAAGAGAAAAGATTTCCGGGAGAGTATGGGCGTTTCAAAAAGAAATACGGGAAAACTGCATTCGCATCGGATCTTTCGATCTGACACTGGCGAAAGCACTTTATGCAATAAGGCATAGATGTGTAAAGCCGGAAATAATAAAAGAGTATGCGGTATCCATAAAAGACGGCAGACAGCTCCAGGCCGAAGAAATACTTGATTCCAAGGGCAAGGAGTATATGCCTGTAAGCATAAGTCTTGATCCGGGTGTGACATGCATAACCGGAGCCAACATGGGAGGGAAAACAGTTTCCCTGAAAATGATAGGACTCACGGTACTGCTGGCCCAGTACGGTTATTTTGTACCATGCAAGAGTGCAAAAATCGGTCTTTCAAATTTTATGCAGATGCTAATGGGAGACAGTCAGTCTCTTGAAAGAGGCCTTTCAAGTTTCGGATCGGAAATGGAAGAGCTGAAGGAGATATTCGACCATTGCACGGAGAGATCCCTTATCATGGTGGATGAGATAGCCAGCGGAACAAATCCCTCTGAGGGACTTGCACTTACAAAAAGCATAATAGACTTTCTTAAGGACGAACTTTATATATCTGTGATCACCACTCATTTCGATGTGGGAGAAGGCGGCGGCAAAGTAAAAAACGTGCAGGTCACAGGCCTGGCCAATGCCGACTTCACCAGACTGGATCGGGAACTTAGATATGCAAACCGTAAAGAGCGGATAAGCATAATCGGAAAGTATATGGATTACAGACTGTCACCGGCAAAAGAAGGTAAAACGATACCAAAAGATGCTATCAATATAGTGAAAATGCTGGGTATCGAAAATGAAACAATAGAAAATGCAACAAAATACTTAAAAGGAGAAAAAGGATGAAAAGCAAACTGAATCTGGACCCGAAAGTAATCGACAGCGCACGTTCCTGTGCTTCAAGGATCGCTCACAGCATGCAGGAATTCATCGATGTGCATACTACTGTAAGCACGGAAAGAACTGTGGTGAGACTTTTGGGCGTAGATGGGGTAGATGATGTAGAAACACCCCTTCCAAACATCGTTATCGATCAGATACTTGAAGCAGGAGGACTGCCAAGAGGTGCGGCATACTGGATGGGCAATGCCATGATCCAGACCGGGCTCGATTCTCAGGAGATAGCTGAAAAAATTTCTGCGGGAGAATTAAACATAACAGAACTTCCCACGGCGGGCATCGAAGAGGCAAAAGAGAAAATAATGCCACATGTCAAAGATTCTCTCGACAAAATAAAGGCTCAGACAGCAAAGAGAGAAGAGTATCTGGCCACAATAGGTGAGGGAAGGACTCCTTACCTTTATGTTATCGTTGCAACGGGAAACATATATGAAGACGTGGTGCAGGCCAAGGCGGCAGTAAGACAGGGAGCAGACATAGTTGCCGTTATAAGGACAACTGCCCAGAGCCTTTTGGACTATGTGCCCTACGGACCCACAACGGAAGGCTTCGGCGGCACTTATGCCACCCAGGAAAACTTCAGGATAATGAGAAAAGCCCTTGACGAAGTCGGTGAAGAAGTGGGCAAGTATATCAGGCTCTGTAATTATTCTTCCGGCATGTGCATGGCTGAGATCGCGGCCATGGGAGCTCTTGAAAGGCTGGATGTAATGCTCAATGACGCTCTTTACGGAATACTTTTCAGAGACATAAATATGCAGAGGACACTTATTGACCAGTATTTCTCCAGGGTAATAATAGGATACTGCGGAACCATGTTCAACTCGGGAGAAGACAATTACCTTACGACTGATGACGCATATGAAGCCGCCCATACCGTACTGGCTTCCCAGCTGATCAACGAGCAGTTTGCAGTACTGGCAAATATACCCGAAGAACAGATGGGTCTTGGTCATGCCTTCGAGATGGATCCGGATATCGAAAACGGATTCCTTTATGAACTGGCTCAGGCGGTCATGGCAAGGGAGATATTCCCCAATGCGCCCCTCAAATACATGCCTCCAACAAAATACATGACAGGCAATATATTCAAGGGCCATATCCAGGATGCTCTTTTCAATATGATAGCCGTATGGTCGGGACAGTCCCTGCAGCTTCTGGGAATGCCCACGGAAGCCATACACACCCCCCACATGCATGACAGATATCTTTCCATAGAAAATGCTTCATATATATTCAACAATGCCAGAGATATTGGCGATGAAGTTGAATTTAAGGAAAACGGTATAATGCAGCAGAGGGCTCAGAAAGTTCTTAAGGAAGCCGATGAACTTCTCCATGAGATCGAAAAGGACGGTCTTTTCTCAACTCTTGAAAAAGGAAAATTCGGAGGAGTAAAGAGACCCCGTGACGGAGGCAAAGGACTGAGCGGCGTGTGCCTCAAAGACGAAAAATATTTTAACCCGTTTATTACCATTATGCTGGGAGGTGAAAAATAATGACTGATAAAACAGCAGTAGCTCAGGTCGACCTGAAAAAAGTCAAGCCCTACGGGGACACAATGAACGACGGAATGACAGAAACAGCCTTCACTCTCCCGGTGCCTTTCGGAGAAGAAGGAAATGAGGCAGCAAAAATACTTGCGAAGAAAATGGGCCTTGATGAGCCTAACGTTGTATATTCAAAAGACCAGGGCGGCGGATACACATTCTTCATAGTTTACGGAAAGTGCAGACATACCGTTGATTATACGGAAATCAAGGTAACAAAAGTTGAAGTCGAAATAATGGACAGGATCGAATGTGCAAAATTCATCGAAGAAAAAATAAAGAGAGATGTGGTTATCGTAGGTGCATCCACAGGAACAGACGCGCATACGGTGGGAATAGATGCGATAATGAATATGAAGGGATTTCACGGACATTTTGGACTGGAAAGATTTGACGGGATAGAAGCATACAATTACGGAAGCCAGGTGCCCAACGAGGTACTGATCGAGAAGGCAAAAGAAGTTAATGCGGATGCAATAATAATTTCCCAAACAGTCACACAGAAGGATATCCACATAGCAAATCTGACTAATATGGTTGAACTTCTGGAAGCCGAAGGTATGAGAGACAAGGTCATACTTTGCTGCGGCGGACCCAGGATATCACATGAGCTGGCTCAGGAACTGGGCTATGATGCCGGTTTCGGAGCCCATACTTATGCCGAGCATGTAGCATCATTTATACTTAACGAAATCGTTGAAAAAGGAAGAGCATAAGAAAGGAGAGTTTTATGAAAAATAAAATCATGACCGCAAAAGAAGCAATAGCAGGCATCAAAGACGGAAGCTCTATAATGGTAGGTGGTTTTATGTGTTGCGGAACACCGGAGATACTTATCGATGCTTTAGTGGAAAAGGGGACAAAAGACCTTACTATCATATGTAATGACGCAGGAGTACCGGGAAGGGGAGTAGGTAAGCTTATCACAAACGGACAGGTAAAAACCCTTATAGCTTCCCATGTGGGACTTAACCCGGAAGTAGCTCAAAGAATGAACACCGAGGATCCCGACGAGAAATTGGAATGCATCCTTGTACCCCAGGGGACCCTTGCCGAAAGGATAAGAGCCTGCGGAGCAGGTCTGGGAGGTTTTCTGACTCCCACAGGGGTAGGCACAATAGTTGCCGATGGCAAGAAAGTAATAAATGTGGGAGGAAAAGACTATTTGCTGGAGGAACCCCTGAAAGCTGACTTTGCATTTTTACGCGGTTCGGTCACGGATAAATTCGGAAATACCACTTATAATGCGACGACCAGAACTTTCAATCCAATGATGGCTGCAGCGGCAGACTATGTTATAGTGGGTGCCTGTGAGATCGTTGAGATGGGAGAAATCGATCCGAACAATATTGTGACCTCGGGCATATTTGTTGATGCGATCGTAGGAGGTGAGAAACAATGGCAGATCTAAAGGCAAGGATAGCTACCCGTGTAGCCAGAGAGTTAAAAGACGGAGATGTTGTAAATCTTGGAATAGGACTTCCTACAAAAGTTGCAAATTATCTCCCCGGCGATGTGCACATAATTCTCCAGTCGGAGAACGGAATAATGGGCATGGGTCCTGCTGCCGAAGAAGGAAAAGAAGACGTTGATATAATCAATGCAGGAGCCCAGTATGTGACCATTAATACCGGGGCCATGTACTTTGACAGTGCCACTTCCTTCGGTATCATAAGAGGCGGTCATGTGGATGCCACAGTACTGGGAGCCCTGCAGGTGGACAAGCACGGCAATCTGGCAAACTGGATAGTCCCCGGCAAAATGGTGTCCGGAATGGGCGGAGCGATGGACCTGGTAGTAGGAGCAAAAAAAGTAATAATATCCATGCTGCATACTCAAAAAGGCGCACACAAAATCCTGGATGAATGTACTCTTCCCTATACAGCGATCAAGGTAGTAGATATGATCGTAACGGAAATGGGCGTAATGGAAGTTACCGATGAAGGGATAGTATTAAAAGAACTGCACCCGGACTTTACTCTGGAGGAGATAAAGGAAGCCACCGGATGCCGGCTCATAATAAGCCCGGATCTCAAGCCCATGGAAGACTAGAGGTCATATAAAAAAGAATAGCGATAATACCCGCCGCATAAACAAAAGTGACGCAACTGTAACAATTTTCTGAATAATTACCAGAACTTGACATTTTTTAAATATGTGGTAGACTTTAAACATAAAGTGTGCTTCAATCGGCACACTTTTGTTTTGGGTGAAAGCCCATTATGGTGGCAAGATGAAAAGGAGAACAGAATGCTTGGCAGCTTATTGAAGCGCAGTAATTTGAAATACTGCGCCCGAGCGTTTCTTCTAATTATCAGCATTGCTATGATAGCCGGAACAACAGCACTGGCAGCTGATGAACCGGCAGGAAAAGGACATGTGGAAGTCAGTATCGCCGTGGACGATATGGAGATCCATGCGAAAACAGCACAGATGACAGTAAGTGAGGTCATTGATTCGCAGGATATCCCTCTTGGCCCGGATGATATGGTGACACCCGCAGAAGACACCGTCGTAGAGGACGGAACGAAAATCGTGATCAAAAGGATCCTGAGGAAAGAAATGACCGTAACGGAGACTGTTGATTACAGGACAATCAAAAAGCAGGACTCGGATCTTGCGTACAACGAAAAAAAAGTTGTGCAGGAAGGCAGCGAAGGCCTTGACAGACTGACATATGAGGTTTTGTATTCCAGGGGCAAAGAAGTATCCAAAAAAGAAATTTCAAGGACCACCATAAAAAAGCCCAGAAACAGGATAATCAAAACAGGCTACAAAGATAAGTTTGAGGTCAGAGCATTTGCCTATACCGGCGGCGGTACTACCGCCACAGGAACAAGGGCCAGAGTCGGAGCAATAGCTGTTGATCCCGATGTTATACCTTTGGGAACCAAAGTGTACGTCGAGGGTTACGGATCCGCCGTGGCGGAAGACACAGGTGGAGCATTTATACAGGGCAAATCAATAGACCTGTATATGAACTCCACAGCTGCATGTTACAGCTGGGGCAAGAGATATGTTACTATATATATCTTGTAAAAAGAATAAGAAAGAAGAAACGAAAAGAGCCGCATATGCGGCTCTTTCATTTTTAGCGAAGGTGCTTTTCAGCAAGATCAATAAACAGATCCATATCTTCTTCTTTGGGGAATATGGCCCTTGAGGAGGTGGCATTGCCGCCTCCTTTTCCGTTGTATATGCCGGCATTTTCTCTCACCAGCTTACTGCAGTCCACACTGCCGTCGGAAAAGAATAGAAGGGTATTATCTTTTTGCGAAACTATAACAAGAAGTTTTTTTACCCTGTCTGAAAGAGGCCTTCCTATGTTCAGAAGGTCATCGGTTTTCATATCGCTCCATCTGCAGACAAGGATGTCGCCTCTGACGGAAAAAGGACCTTTACAAAGGGGGTCCTCACCCTTTGTCAGCTTGTCCAGGATCTCAGCTGTTTCTTCGATGCGGGATGTTATTACTGAATGGCGAAGTGTATTAAGTTCATCCCTCATAACTTTGACACGGGTGTCTGCTGCTGCAATTTTTCCCATAAGGTCTTCTGTGCCCGCGGAATGTTTGATGCAAAGATCATTTACTATACTGTGCTTCTTATTGTAATCAGCCATTGCTCTGGCGCCGGCCTCAAAATATATGCGGAACATTCCCTTGTATTTCTCAACCTTGTATATTTTGACAAGGCCCACCTCCGAGGAGGAATGAGGATGTGTGCCGCAGCAGGCAACACAGTCGGAAGGGTTATCTTTTTCTCCTATGAGAACCACACTTACATCTTCGTCAAAATCAGCGGGTTTTCTCAGAGGAAGACTGTTGGCATCTTCAGGATCGGTGAAAAGATGTATCGATATATCCTTGTTTTGCCATATTATTTCATTTGCAAGATCCTGGGCCCTCATGGCTATCTCCCAGTCGATCTCATTTATTTTCATGCCGGAGTTTTGTGCATTGTTCTCATTGTCATTTTCTTTTTCGTCATCCTTTTTTTCAAGGCTTATATCTATTGTCATATAATCACTGCCCATGTGAAAACCCCGATTGACACCTCCGTACTCCCTTGAGAAAACTCCGGACAGGATATGTTCTCCGCAGTGACGCTGCATATTGTCGAACCGTCTTGCCCAGTCAAGCCGGCAAAGGACACTCTGCCCCTTGGAAAATAAGGTTTCTGATTTTTCAAGGACATGAAATATTTCATTGTCTTTTTCAAAAACATCCCGAAGAGGAACACCTTCTGTTTCTCCAAGGTCGCAGGACTGTCCTCCGCCGCCGGGAAAAAAGATGGTAGATCCAAGAACCAAAACCGGATATCCGCCTTCAGAAAAAACATCTGTTATGACAGATTGATGTTCCTTTTTATATACATCATCCAAGAATATTTTTTTTGTTCCATTTTTTTGTTCCATTTTTTTCTCCTCTATAAAAAGTATTATAGCACATAAACCGGAAAGCAGAGAAAAAAGGGGTATCCGCCATGTAATTGATTATTTCGGCAAATACAGATTTTTATATATCATGAGCAGATATAACTTCTTGATTAACTGAGGACATAAAAAGAAAAACAAATATACATAAATTTTAGTTTATATGGTATATAACAAATACAATCAGCATAAAGCATTTGTGATATAATAAAAAAAGCGAAAAACCATAAATCACAAATCAATAAGCCACAAATCAACAAATCAATAACTAAGCAAACCGATAAGAAAATAAACCGGCAAGTTCGGAAAACGGATACATATAACGGAGAGGTGAACATGAAATACTCACTGGATGTCAAAACAAGTTCTCATACCCAAATGCTTGATATAACAAAAGACATTGAAAAAATCGTAAAAGAAAGCAAAATCAGAAACGGAACATGCACGGTATTCATTCCGCATACAACAGCTGCTGTAACTATAAATGAAAATGCAGATCCCGATGTCCAAAAAGACTTTATAAAGACGATAAACAAAATTGTGCCATGGGAGGACGATTATCTTCATATGGAAGGTAACTCCGCTGCACATCTCAAAGCAAGTATGATAGGGTTTTCAGAGCAGATAATAATAGAAGAAGGAAGGCTTTTGCTGGGCACATGGCAGGGGATATATTTTATAGAATTTGACGGTCCCAGAAACAGAAAGGTGTGGGTCGGAATCCTTGCGGATCAGAAGAGCGCAAATGGGAGGCAAGAAACAACTGATGGGTCAGAATAAAAAACAGCAAGAAGCAACATAGTACAAGTGATAGGGTGAACACAAAATGTTGTGCGCATAAAGAAGAGAGAAATCCTGTAAATGCGAATAACACGTGTAACAGTCCGGATACGCATAATCAGACAATTTTGAAAAAACAATATATTGTGCGTGCTAAAAAATAATAATTGTTGTATAATAAAAAAACATAGAGTACTAATTTGCGGTATGAAGCAGTGCGAACAAAAACAAACGGGTGAAATAAAAAGAGAACAACCTGTGGATAAAGAAAAGGAAAAAGGTGTAGAAAACAATAATAAGCCTTGGAAACACTAACTTATGCAAAAAATAGTTTTCCACAGGACACGGTGCATAAAATTGTATACGATTTGGTATATGCTGTGGACAAACATCAAAAAACAAGAAAAACAGACACTTTCGGCTTGTTGATATTATAAGCCCGGAAGTGCGAACAAAGGTTGACATAAAACATCGGGAACGGAAACAAAAATGTTAAAAGAGAGAATCACATTCAAAAGCGAGCTGCCGGTAAATGTGCTGGTAGCGGACATAGAAGAATATCCCATACATTTCCATGATGAGCTGGAAATGGTATTTGTTCTTAAAGGACATGTAAAGCTGAGAAACGGATATTATAATTACGATTTGAAGCAGGGAGACATTTTTACTTTGAACGACAGAGAGATACATAGCTTCAGCAGGATAGAAAACCAGGAAAACATGGTCATGCTACTGCAGATGGATCTTACTTATTTCTCCCGCTACTATAATAATCTGAAAAACAATTTTTTCGTTACGGACATGGAAGATGATGACGATGAGAGTCTGGATATACTGAGAAAGTTCCTGGCCAAGATAATGATGGATATACTGGAGAAGGGTTTCGGATACGAACAGAAAGTTATAGAAAGTACCCACAACCTTATTGCCAGTCTTCAGGCCGATTTTCAGTATTTTGTCATGGAAGACGGACGTTTCGTGAACGAAGTAAAAAAGAAGGGCAACAAAATCCTCGCAGGTCGTCTTAACAGGATAACCGACTACATGTACGACAATTATTACAGAAAACTGACACTCAAAGAAATAGCAGAAAAAGAACACCTCTCCATTTATTACCTTTCCCATGTCATAAAAGAGGCAACGGGTCTCAGTTTTCAGGATCTTCTCAATTTCATCAGAGTAGAAGAATCGGAGAAACTGCTTTTGGGAACCAATAAGCGTATAGGAGCCATTGCAGAAGAAACAGGGTTTTCAGCTGTCCGCTACTATATCAAACACTTTGAGACATGGTTCCACATGCATCCGGCAGAATACAGAAAAAAATTCACAGGCAAAGTCAGCGGCAGAGAAAGCGGAGCAAAAATGAGAAGGGCTGCGCCGGCTGAAATCGAAGAGGCACTTAAACAGCAGGTAAAAGGGCTTTACAGAGACTACTTCTTCAGGAACGCAATAAAGCCCATAATAGTTGATCTTGATATAGACAAAGAAGTATCCGGCACCTTTGGAAAGAGTGTGATGGATGAGCTTATGCAAAGGGATATCATGAAGCAGGTTTCGGCTCCCTATATAATGATGAAAAACCTGGGAGAGGAAATTATAGCATCGGAAGACAATTATCTGATCTCAGCAGATAAAGATGAAGCAGGAAAAATAAATGCCCTTTCCATACTTATATATAATTTCAGCGAAGACCTTGGCAGGGAACTTGGCATGGTTTCATCAAAGGAGGAACTTATAAACAGCCTTTCTGTTTATGAGGCGGAGGGAGAGATACTGGTAAGATGTGCCGGCATGACCGGAGATTTCAGGATATCCAGATACCGCATATCCAGACAAAACTGTCTTATGGCAATCGACAGTTCGGGAATACATGACAAAAGTCATTCTGCAAGAGAGATCTTAAGAGGGAAGCTGGCTGCCATGCCGGTTGTTGAATTTGAAGAGTTTCATGTTGCCGATACCATAAGCGTAAGATCCACCATAAAGGGCTTTGGAGCAGAACTGATTCTTATCGACAAGAAAACCGCAAAATAGTACACAATAAGAGCAAATGCGTGATTGTATTTTATCACCGGGGTGATAAAATAAAAGCACAAAGGAAAATGTGCACTTATTGAAGTGTTCAAATAATGGAGGTAAAAATATGAAAATTCTTATTATCGGAGCAGGCGGCGTGGGCACATCCATTGCCACCATCATCAAAAGAATGGGCAAAGAGGTTGACTGGGCAGAAAAAGTCGTTCTGGCAGATTACAACTTTGACAGAGCCAAGGAAGTGGCAGACAAGATCTGCGGCGGCGGAATATTTGTTGCAGAAAAGGTGAATGCAAGAGATTCTGCAAATATCGAAGAAATAATCAAGAAGCATGAGATCGATATTACTATGAACGCAGTAGAACCTGAGTTCAATGAATGTATATTTGACACATGCCTTAAAACAGGATCCAAATATATGGACGCTGCAATGACACTTTCCACACCGGATCCCGACAAACCCTTCGAAAAGGCAAACATCAAACTGGGAGACTATCAGTTCGACAGGCATGAAGACTGGAAGAAAGCCGGTAACATGGCACTTCTGGGAATGGGTGTTGAGCCCGGAATGGCAGACGTATTTGCCAGGTTTGCAGAAAAACATCTTTTTGACGAGATCGACCAGGTTAACGTTCGTGACGGAGATAACTATGACGGCGAAGATGTGGGCTACTTCGGATTCTCAGTATGGACCACAATAGAAGAGTGTCTCAATCCTCCTGTTGTATGGGAAAAGGGCAAGGGCTTCTTCTGCACAGAGAACTTTCCGAACCTGAAATGTTCAATTTCCCCGGAGGCATAGGCGATGTTGAAGTAATAAATGTTGAGCATGAAGAAGTTCTTCTGGTACCCAGAGTAATAGACTGTAACAGAGTCACATTCAAATATGGTGTTCCCAAAGAAACAAGAGACATGCTTCTTTATCTGAAGGACCTGGGTCTTTCCGAAAAGACAAAGAAAATAAAAGTCGGCGACAGTGAAATAACACCCAGAGATTTCCTGGTAAAAGTAATACCGAGTCCTGTGGAAGCCACCATGAGAATGGAAGGCAAAGGCTGTGCAGGTACATGGGTCACAGGTACAAAAGACGGAAAGAGAAGATCGGTCTATCTGTATCAGGTAGCTGACAATCAGGACTGCATCAAAAAGTACACAACAAATTCAGTTGTTGCCCAGACTGCAGTAGGTCCTGTTATTGCTCTTGAACTTATAGCAAAAGGCATCTGGAATCTGGAAGGCGTATACGGTCCCGAAAGCTTTGATCCGGATCCGTTTGTAGAAAGACTTGCCAAGTATGAGTTCCCGGCGGGAATAAGAGAAATGGATTCAGAATATGCAGATTTCCTGAATGAAAAAGCATTCGAAGAAGCTGTAAAATAGGATCTGTTAAAAGGACGCCGTTTCATAAATTGAAAAGCGGCAAAAGCCCAAGAAAATGACAAAGCAAACAGCCACCTTTTGGTGGCTGTTTTTGTTTAATAGGGCGTTTAAGCCCGTGTCGAGTGCGTGGGCGCACGAGATAAAAACCA
>DAIMEC010000021.1:0-12582 GCA_036725465.1 Bacillota bacterium
AAAAAGAAAAGGTGAGCTTTCATAAAAAAGTAAATATGATCCTTGGAGAAAATGCCCAGGGAAAAACAAATCTTCTTGAAAGCATATATCTGTTGTCTTTGGGAAAATCCTTCCGCACACCAAGAGAAAAAGAAATGATAAAAATGGGTTCGGAATTTTGTCGTGTAAAAACCGTTTATAAAGAAAAAGGTGATGAAGAAGAAACTCTTGAAATATTCATAAGCAAAGAAGGAAAAAAAGGAGTAAAAAAAAACAGTCTTAAAACAGAAAAAATATCTCAGCTCCTTGACAACATATATGTTGTTGTTTTTTCTCCGGAAGATCTGAAAATAGTAAAAGAAGATCCTGAGAAAAGAAGAATCTTCATGGACAGAGAAATGTGTCAGATGAAATACTCATATATGAGCAGTTTATACTCATATAAAAAGATACTGGCACAGAGAAATGCTTATCTGAAGGAAAAAAATACAGATGAAAACATAATGGAAGTTTGGGAAGAGCAGCTTTCGGAAGCCGGAGCGGTTTTGATTTCCGGAAGGGAAGAGTTTATAAAAAAAACAGACGAAATAAGCAGGGATTTGCATTCTGAAATAACAGAAGGAAAAGAGAAACTTGAAATAATATACAGACCCAGTATTGAAAACTGTGAAAATAAAGAAGAACTGAAAAAAAATATAAAAAAGACACTGGAAAAAAACAGAAAAAAAGACCTTTTTTACGGAAATACGGGAAAAGGACCGCATAAAGACGATTTTGATATTTATATAAACGGGAATGAAGCAAAAAAGTATGGATCTCAGGGACAGCAAAGAACAGCGGCGCTTTCCATTAAACTTGCCGAAACAAAAATTATTGAAAAAGAAAAAAAAGAAAAGCCTATACTTCTTTTGGACGATGTCCTTTCTGAGCTTGATGCAAACAGACAAAAGTACCTTATAAATTCCCTTTGGGATATGCAGCTTTTTATAACGACCACCGAAATAAACCCGGACATTAAAAAGACTTTGCCGGAGGGAAAAGAATACAGGATAGAAAATGGAAAAGTTTTACAAAAAGCATAAACACATATAAGCACCTGAAAAGGCGCCTGTTCATAAAAAACTAACTTTTGAAGCATTTAAAAAAACTTAATTAACAAAAAGATCAAACAGCTTATTTTCATTGTAAAAAGGGCTGTTTTGTTATATAATAAAAGGCGATAAGAAAGACAAAGAGGTGATTTTTTTAATGGCAGCAAACACAAAACAGCAAAAATATGACGCGGAGCAGATCCAAGTTCTGGAAGGCCTGGAACCTGTAAGAAAAAGACCCGGTATGTATATCGGGAGTACAGGGGAAAAAGGTCTTCATCATTTGGTTTATGAGATAGTTGATAACAGCATAGACGAAGCTCTGGCAGGCTTTTGCAACAATATAAATGTTACTATACAGAAAGATGACTCCATAGTAGTTGAAGATGACGGGCGGGGAATGCCCGTTGATATGCACCCCAAATTAAAAATATCGGCACTTGAGGTAATACATACAGTTCTTCATGCCGGGGGAAAATTCGGCGGCGGCGGATACAAGGTTTCCGGAGGACTTCACGGAGTTGGTGCTTCGGTGGTCAATGCTCTTTCCACCAAAATGGAAGTAGAGATAAAAAGAAACGGAAAAATATACTATCAGGAATATTCCAAGGGCAAAGCAGTGACCAGGCTTACGGAAAAAGGAACATCAAAAAAAACGGGATCAAGGACAGCATTCTGGCCGGATCCGGATATATTCGAAGAGATAGACTTTGATTTTGCCACTCTGGAGTACAGACTGAGAGAAATGGCCTTTCTTAACAAAGGTGTAAGCATAACCCTTAAGGATGAAAGAGAAGGGCTGAAAAGAAAAGAAGTCTTTTTCTATGAGGGCGGAATAAAAGAATTCGTAAAATACCAGAATCAAAGCAAAGAACCGATCCATCCCGAAGTTATTTATTTCGAGGCAAAGGCAAAGGACAAGACCGGCAAAGGGGATATGGAAGTTGAAGTGGCCATGCAGTATACAGACCGCTATAACGAAGTCATCCTTTCATATGCAAACAATATAAATACCACAGATGGAGGCTTCCATCTGATAGGATATAAAACGGCTCTTACAAGAGCGTTTAATGATTATGCAAGAAAAAACAAATTCCTTAAAGAAAATGATCAGCCCCTTACGGGAGAAGACGTAAGGGAAGGCCTTACTTCCATAATTTCCGTAAAACTTACAAGCCCCCAGTTTGAAGGTCAGACAAAGGCAAAGTTGGGAAACAGTGAAATGAGAGGATTTGTGGAAACGGCAACCAATGAGAATCTTACAGCATTTCTTCAGGAAAATCCCAACCAGGCAAAAATCATAATTGCAAAGTGTCTTCAGGCGGCAAGAGCCAGAGAAGCGGCAAGAAAAGCCAGAGAAATAACCAGAAAGAACAGTATACTGGACGGACTGGCACTTCTGGGCAAGCTGGCAGACTGCTCAGAAAAAGATCCGGCCTTTTCAGAAATATTCCTTGTTGAGGGAGATTCTGCGGGAGGAAGCGCAAAGCAGGGAAGAGACAGAAAGCGTCAGGCAGTACTTCCTTTAAGAGGCAAGATACTGAATGTTGAAAAAGCCAGGCTCGAAAAGATCCTAAACTCCGATGAAATAAAAAATATGATAACGGCTTTCGGATGTAGCATAGGGCAGGAATTCGACGTTCAGAAACTCCGTTATCACAAGATAATAATAATGACAGATGCCGATGTGGACGGAGCTCATATAAGGACACTCCTTCTGACATTCTTCTACAGATATATGACACCTCTTATCGAAGGCGGGTATGTTTACGCTGCCCAGCCTCCGCTTTTTCGTATAAAAAAGGGAAAAGACACATATTACACCTATTCCGAAAGGGAACAGATGAAAGTTCTTGCTTCTCTGACGGACAAGCCCGGAAAAGTGGACATACAAAGATATAAGGGCCTGGGAGAAATGGACTTTCAGCAGCTTTGGGAAACCACAATGGATTATAAAAAAAGGACCCTTATCCAGATAACACTGGAAGATACAGCGGCAGCGGATGCTATTTTTACCACCCTTATGGGAGATAAAGTACCGCCAAGAAAGAAATTTATAGAAGATAATGCCAAATATGTTCAAAACCTTGACATTTAGGAGATAAAAAATGACAAATTTACTCGAAGATCAGAAACTTATACAGCACGAGATCCACAGCGAAATGAAAAACTCCTATATTGATTATGCCATGAGCGTAATAGTGGGACGAGCCCTTCCCGATGTGAGGGACGGAATGAAACCCGTGCACAGAAGGATACTTTACGGCATGAGCGAACTGGGAGTGACTCCGGATAAACCACACAAAAAGTCCGCCCGTATCGTGGGAGAAGTAATGGGTAAATATCATCCTCACGGTGATTCGTCTATTTACGATGCGATGGTAAGAATGGCCCAGGACTTTTCCATAAGGTACATGATGGTGGACGGACACGGGAATTTCGGTTCTGTGGACGGTGACGGAGCTGCGGCGATGCGTTACACTGAGGCGAGGATGACCCCGTTCGCATTGCAGATGCTAAAGGATATAGATAAAGAAACTGTAGAGTTTGTACCCAATTTTGATGAAGAAGAAAAAGAACCCGTAGTGCTTCCGGCCAGATTTCCCAATCTGCTGGTAAACGGATCAAACGGTATAGCCGTTGGAATGGCCACATCGATACCTCCTCATAATCTTGGAGAAGTCATAGATGCAGCGATAAAAATGATCGACGAACCGGATTGCAGCATAAAGGATCTCACAAAATGTGTAAAAGGACCGGATTTTCCCACCGGCGGCATCATCATGGGAAAAAGCGGCATGAGGGAAGCTTATAATAACGGCCAGGGAAGGGTCAAGGTCCGCGCTCTTGTAGAAACAGAAGAAACAGCCAGAGGCAGATATCAGATAATAGTAAAGGAAATCCCTTTCCAGGTAAACAAGTCAAAACTTATCGAAAAAATCGCTGAACTGGTAAAAGAAAAAAAGATTGAAGGCATATCATATATAAGAGATGAATCCAACAGAGACGGGATGCGTATAGTTATAGAACTGAAAAAAGACGCAAATCCACAGATAACACTGAATAGACTTTATAAACACACGCAGATGGAAGACAGTTACAGCATGATAATGATCGCGCTGGTGGATGGTCAGCCGAGGATACTGAATCTGCAGGAAATACTTTTTGAATATCTGAAACACCAGAAGGACGTAATAACAAGAAGAACAAAATACGATCTTGCCAAGGCGGAAGCCAGAGCACATATACTGGAAGGACTGAGGATAGCCCTTGATAACATAGATGCAATAATAAAAATAATAAGAACCAGCTATGATGACGCAAAAGAAAGGCTGATGAAAGAATACAGGCTTTCGGACATACAGGCCCAGGCCATTTTGGACATGAGACTGGCCAGGCTTCAGGGTCTTGAAAGAGAAAAAATAGAAAACGAATACGCGGAACTTCAGAAGAGAATAAAATATTACAAAGAAATACTTTCCGATGAAAATCTTTTGATGGGTGTCATAAAAGATGAAATGCTAGAGATAAAACAAAAGTATGCCGACAAAAGAAGGACAAAGATAATGGCGGATGTGGCAGAAATGGATGAAGAGGACCTTATCGAAGAACAGCAGGTCACTATTACTCTTACTCATTTGGGATATTTGAAGAGGATACCGACAGACACATATAAGGCTCAGAGAAGAGGCGGAAAAGGTATAATGGGCGTAACAACAAGGGAAAAGGATTTTGTTACAGACCTTATAATGACATCTACTCATGATACTCTTATGTTCTTTACAAATCTGGGGAAAGCACATAAAATCAAGGCTTATGAGATCCCTGAAGCCGGCAGGACGGCAAAGGGAACCCCTGCGGTGAACTTCCTTTCCCTGCTTCAGAGAGAAAGAATAAATGCAATAATACCCATAAAGGAGTTTTCAGAAGAGCGGTATCTTATAGGTGTCACAAAACACGGGACCATCAAAAAAACCGCATTGTCCAATTTCGATACCAACAGAAAAGCCGGTCTGATCGCCATCAACCTCAAAGACGGGGATGAACTGGTGGGAATCAAACAGACTTCCGGTACCGATAATGTTATAATCGTAACGAAGCACGGAAAATGCATATGCTTTTCGGAAAATGATGTAAGACCCATGGGCAGGATAGCAGGAGGCGTACGTGCGATAAAACTTGAAAAAGATGATGAAGTCGTGGCGATGCAACTGGTACAGCCCAAAGAGCAGCTCCTTGTGGTGACAAAAAAAGGTTTCGGCAAAAGAACTGCCGCAAAAGAATACAAAGTTCAGGTAAGAGGCGGCAAGGGCCTTTTGACTTATGACAAGAGGAAATTCAAAAAAACCGGAGAGCTTATAGGCGCTATGGTCGTGGATGATGAAGATGAAGTACTCCTTATAAATTCCAACGGAATAATAATAAGGATAAAAGCAGGAGATGTCTCAAGGCTGGGTCGGGCGACCCAGGGGGTCAAGATAATGAAGGTTTCAGATGACACAGAAATAATATCCATGGCCAAGGTCATAAAAGAAGAAGAAATCACTTTAGAAAAAAAAGAAAACGGCAGCAAAGAAAAAGACCATGGGCAGCTATCCATGGAAACTCTTGGTGGAGAGAAAAAGAAATAAAAACAGTAAAAAAGGAGAAAAAAATGATAGAGAAAATCAAAATGACCATGCCGGGCAATCCAAAATATACCGTGGTTACAGAGCTGGCGGTGGAAGCGGCTGCCGTTCAGGCGGGATTTGACCTGGAAGCCGTAAATGATATAAAACTTGCCACCGGGGAGGCCTGTAAGCAGGTCATATGCCACGGTTATGAGGGCTGGTGTTCCTGTTATGAAGTTGAGTGTGAAACAGACGGAGAGAAAATAGTAATCAAAATATTTGAAACCGATTGCGGGCATAAGGTACCAAAAAAAGGCAAGATCTGTCTTGACTGTCCCAGAGAGGGAGACCTTAGCCTGGAAATAATAAAAACATTGATGGATGAAACAGAAATAAAAAAAACCGGATCCGGCGAAAAAGGAAAGAAAAGCATAATCATGATCAAGAAAAAAAGTCATAACAAATAAGTTTCAAGAAGATACGCAGAGGCATTAAAATGGACAAAAAAGAAATGTTCAGGAAGTACAGAGCAACCGGAGACAAGGAAATAAGAAACCGTATCGTCGAGGAGCATTTGTACATGGTTGACATTTTAATAAGAAAGTATTTGAACAAGGGCATGGAATACGATGATCTTTATCAGGTGGGAGCCATGGCGCTTATTAATGCTGTTGAAAGATTCGATCCCGAAAAGGGATTTGAATTCAGCAGTTTTGCAACGCCAACCATATTGGGAGAGATAAAAAAACATTTTCGCGATACGGGCTGGAGCATGAAAGTGCCAAGGAAATTAAAAGAAAATGCATCAGCTATACCTGCGGCAAAAGATGCTCTTGGACTAAAACTGGGACGCACACCCACAGTAAAAGAACTGGCGGAAGAAATGAACATAGGAGAAGATGAGCTTCTTGAAGCTATGCAAGGAAGCCTGGCCTACGGAACTTTTTCTCTGGACCAGACATTTGAAGAAGACGATAAAAACGGAGACAATCCGGTTTTTGAAAAGTATGCCTATCAAGAAGAAAAAGGATTTGACAGATTTGAAAACAGAGAAATAATCGGATCCGTGCTCAAAAAACTAAACAGCACAAACCAATATGTTTTCAAAAAAAGATTTCTTGAAGAAAGATCCCAGGCGGAGATAGCAAAAAAACTGGGTGTATCTCAAATGACCATTTCACGGGCAGAAAAAAACATAAAAGAAAAATTTGCGGAAGAGCTGCAAAAGGCCCTCAACTAAACAGCAGATAGAAGCAGATCAAAAAATACATAACAATACACATACAGATATAGCAGACAAAAGACGGAGGCAATAGATGAAAAGAGTATTTTCGGGCGTTCAACCCACAGGCAACATACACATAGGTAATTATCTGGGAGCCCTTAAACAGTTCGTTGAACTTCAGAAAGAAAACCAGTGCATATACTGCATAGTAGATATGCATTCAATAACATTTCCACAGGATCCGAAACAACTGAAAAAACATATACTTGATGTGGCAGCCCTTTATATGGCCGTGGGAATAGATACAAAAAAATCAATTGTTTTCGTCCAGTCTGACGTTCCCGGACATGCGGAGCTGGCCTGGATACTGGCATGTAATTCTTATACGGGAGAACTGTCCAGAATGACACAGTTCAAGCAAAAAAACAAAGGAAGAGAATCCGCACCCACAGGACTTTTTACTTACCCCATACTTATGGCTGCAGACATACTTCTGTATGATACTGATATAGTCCCCGTCGGTAACGATCAGAAGCAACACATAGAACTATGCAGAGATATTGCCATAAGGATAAACAACAAATATAAAAAAACTTTTATCGTTCCCGACGGACGTTTTCTTAAGGCGGGAGCCAGGATAATGGCGCTGGACGATCCTTTATGTAAAATGAGCAAGAGTGCAGAAAACATTCACAGCAGGATATCACTCCTTGATGATGAAGGGAAAATAAAGAAATCCATAATGAGGGCCACGACAGACTCGGAAGGAAGCATAAGATTCGATATGAAAGAAAAACCCGGAATAAGCAATCTTATGAACATATACAGTGCGTTCTCGGGCATGGAGACATCTGAAGTAGAAAAAGCCTTTGGCGGAAAGGGTTACGGCGACTTCAAAAAAGAACTGGTTCAAGTGACAAAAGAAGCACTGACACCGATAAAAGAAAAATATGAAGAGATAAGACCTTCAAAAGAGCTTCTTGATATACTGAAAGACGGGGCGGAAAGAGCAAATGCCATTTCCGAAAAAACAATAAAAAGAGTGAAAGAAAACTTTGGACTCGGCCTATAGGTCGCAAAAAACAGTAAAGCAACGCAGTGGCCGGCTAAAAATCATAATTTTTTCTGCAGTTCATCAAGACCATTTTTTATAACAGCTCTGACTTTTTCGGTCAGGGCTTTTTCCTGCTCCTTGTCAAGAGCGCAGGTCTCTATGGCCGGGTGTATCATTACGCTTACCGGATGAGGAGTTACGATACCGGTTTCCTCAAATATATGCCAGGTGTTGTTAACGGAAACGGGAACGATGGAAACCTGTGGTTTTGTGGCCAGCTTCAATGATCCTTTTTTGAATTCTCCCATAACAGGGCCCCGGCTTCTCGTACCTTCCGGAAAAATAAGAAGAGAAAAACCAAGATTTATGTAATCAATGCCCCTTGATATGGCTTTAAGAGATTCTCTCGGATCATCTCTTTCGATCATAATGCTTCTGATACGTTTTATCCATGTGCCGTACAATGGCACTTTTTCAAGTCCGTTTTTTGCTATAAAGCCGAACTGTACAGTATCGAGCACAGCACAAAGGACAACTATATCGGCATAACCCTGATGATTTGAAACGTATACTACGGGAGAGTCTTTGGGCAGATTCTCTGTGCCGTAAACATTTATTTCCACCCCGATCATTTCAGAAAGTTTGCTGCCCCAGGTCTTTGTGGCTTTGAGTATGTTTTCTTTTTCTTTTTTCATGTCTCCGGAAAACCTGCCGGAGTCTATTTCTTTTTTGTATTCATTTAGATACCTCAAGGACCGGTAGATCTTTATGACCTGTGGTATGTTCCTAATTATTTTCATAAAAATATTCCCCTTCAAAGATCAAAAATTTAGTTTGTCTGAATGACAGTATACCATGTTTTTAATGACTTTTAGAAAAAAAGAGAATATAATATTCACAGAAGCAAGGAGCCCTCATGACGACAAAAAAGAAAAAAACAGGAAAATATGCCGCTGCGGTTTTATGTGCGGTGGCCATAATTCTCTATGAAGCTGCAGTCGTCTATGGAGTGTTCAAACTTGGACTTGACGAAAAAATTCCCGTCTGGGCAGTCGTTCTCATCATAACGATACCGGCCCTGGCGGCCGCAGGGATAATTGCGGCACTTATACTTCGTATCAAAGAAATCAAAGGAGGAGAAGAAGATGTTGCTTCTAAGTATTAATTACATACCGGATCAGGAAATTGAGGCATTGGGCATTGTAAAGGGTAATGTCGTTCAGTCAAAGAATGTAGGCAGAGATATCATGGCCGGCATGAAAGGTCTTGTGGGAGGAGAGCTTTCGGGTTATACCGATATGCTGAATCAAGCAAGGCAGATAGCCACCAAAAGAATGGTGGACGAAGCAGAAGCCATGGGGGCAGATGCGATAATAAGGGTAGAATATGCATCTTCTGCAATAATGCAGGGAGCGGCGGAAATAATAGCATACGGAACAGCTGTGAAATTCAAAAAATGACAAAAAAAACAAAAACCTTACAAGTGGCAATATTGAGCGGAGCAGTTGTTTGTTTCGCTCTTATAACATACACTGTAACAACAGGGATCTCTTCCGGATTTGATAATGCTGTAATGGAGTTTTTTTACGGAATAAGAAAACCCGGTCTTGATACACTGATGGAACTTATAACTTATATGGCAAACTGGGAGACGATAGTCATAATCTGCCTTTTGCTGGTTTGTTTTCCGCAGACGAGAAAGAAGGCCGGAATAAGCGTTTCTATTGCAGCGCTTTTGTCGACTTTGATAAAAGCTGTCATTAAGACGGCAGTGGCAAGGCCAAGACCCGAAGAAAGTCTTTTTCTTATTGAGCAGAGCGGATCCGCTTATCCCAGCGGACATGCAATGACAGGAATGGCAGTTTATCTGCTGCTTTTTCTTTTTACAAGGGAATATATAAAGGACAGCAGAAAGAAAAATTTGCTGTCCTTTGTTTTTGTTTTTGCCGCTTTTGCCGTTGGCATAAGCAGAGTATACCTTGGAGTTCATTTCCCTACTGATGTACTGGGGGGATGGACATTGGGTTTTGCTACTGTCATATTATCCCTTATTATATGGGAGATTCTAAAAAAACGTTTGCCCTACTGTTCGGATCTGTCATAAAAAAGACTTTTTCCGTTGACTCCCAGAGGGATGCCGAAGCACACTCTTACTTTTTCAGAGAAAAGATCCATTCTCATGGCACCTTTGCCGGCAGAAAAAAGAACTCTATTATCTATTCTGTGATCCGCCGCAACGGAAACGGCGGAACCTATTGCTATGCCCAGGTCTGTAACTTTGAAAGCACAGTTCGCGCCGGCTTTTTCCATGGCCGCACAATCGGGGAATCCGCACAAACTGCAGTTTGTAAGTCCCAAAGGTTCATTTTTTACTGCTATAAGAACCACACAATGACTGTTATCCACATTTTTCCCGTCTCTTTCATAAAAATCCTCACCGGTTTCCTTTGCGATATCTTTCATGTGCCCCGCCAGCAGATCTTTGTCCTTTCCTTCGATTATGAAAGTTTCGATCTCGTCTACACCGCAACCCTTGGGGGCTGTCCTTACTGCTGCAGCCATAAGATCAGCCACTGCAAAGGCAGCTTTTCTTTCGGCATCTCCGCTTTTGATTGTCATTTTTTATCTCCTCCTGTGTTGTTTTTTGATAAAAAAAAATACATTTCTGTTTGCGTTTTTATTATATCATTTTTTTGGTTGTTTTTACCACTAAATAAGTATAAAATATTGGTACAAAAACCAAAGGGAGAAAAACATGAGAGATGGGTACAACATTAAAAAAAGCAGATGGCTTACGGCGGGAAGCATCGGAGCAGTGGTTTGCATCCTGATCATCGTTTTTTCTTATTACAGCTACGAAAAAAAACTGGATGAAAACCTCAAGGATTATGCATACAGCAAGCTTGATGAAACCGTTAAGGATCAGGCATTTGTCATAAGTTCAAAGATCCATGACGAAAGCAGGATACTCGTCAATATAGCAGATTATTTGGCAAAAGAAGGAACAGACACAAAAAAGAATTTGCTTATGGCATCCATGGAAAAAGGAAGTACATTTGAAGCTATAGGTTACAGCGATAAAAACGGAATAATAACAGAACCGGATGGGAAACAAACAGATATATCAAAAAGAGAGTATTTTGAAAAAGCCATAAAAGGCGAAGAAACTACTCAGTATGTAGAAAAAAGCATTGAAGAGGGAAAACCGGAAATCATTATAGCTGTACCGGTAAAAGACGGCTCGGAAATAAAAGGAGTTGTTGCCGGTAAATTCGGTACTGACCAGGTGGAAAAAGCCTTGAAAACCGAAGATTTCGGAGGAAAAGGCTATTTTTGTCTTTGTAACAGCAAAGGAACCGTGGTAGCTGCTACAAAAAGAAAAAGCTGTATTTTCAATAATGCAGAGAATATTTTTGAGAAATATGAGAATATGCAAATAACAGGAGGAGACACAATAGAAACGGTAAAGGAGAAAATAAAGGCAAAAAAAAGCGGGTACATTGAATTTTCTTATAAAAACAGAAGTTACTATACAAGATATGTTGCAAAAGCCCCGAGTTGGATCCTCCTTTATACGGCACCAACGGAGGTCATAGAAGAAAACATGTCTTTCATGAAGAAAGGAACAGTAGAGCTTGTAATAGGACTTATGATCGCCATGGCAGTAATTTTCGGAGCATTATTCTATGAACAGACAAGAGCAACCAGAAGATATAAGCAGATAAATCACGAAATGAACAATATCAATGAAAGTCTCGACATTGCATTATCACAGACTCCAAGAATGATACTGGATTATGACAAGAAAACGGATACTGCAAAGGTATTTAAAAACTACATGGATGAAAAAGCATATCCCATAGGACATGTCTTTGGGGAGTTCAGTGAAAGCGACGGTTTTGTATATGTTGAAGACAAAGAAATACACAAAAGGATAATAAAAAGAACAGAGCAGGATGAAAGGGCGGATGACGGATACATACAGGAATATGTGCGTTATACATTTGACGGCGGAAGCACATTCATATGGTGTTACGTCACAGGACAAAGGAAACTGGATGAGCAGGGAAACATTGAAGGTGCAATTTTTGTTCTGGAAGATGTAAACGTGGATAAGGAAGAACTGAAAAATATAGAAAAGAAAGCGGAAACGGATCTGCTCACAGGACTTTTGAACAAAAAATTCACAGAAAAAAAAGTAACAGAACTGATAGGACCTAAAAAAACCGAAGGATTTCTTTTCATGATGGATTTAGATGATTTCAAAAGAGTAAATGACGAGAAAGGACATGCCATAGGAGATATCATCCTGGAAAAAACCGCTGACGCAGTCAGGAGATCCTTTAGAGAAGAAGACATAAAGGGAAGAGTAGGCGGAGATGAATTCCTTGTATTTATGCCGGGCACCACATCGGGAAAGGGAGCAGCGGACAGAGCAAATAAAATAGCAGAGGAACTGAAGAAAATCAGTGAATACGTTCCGGGAACAGACATCACCTGCAGCATAGGTATAGCCAGCTACCCAAAGGACGGAAGAACATTCAGGGAACTTTACGAAGCTGTCGATAAGGCAATGTATCACGTAAAGAGACATGGCAAAAAAGGATATTCCTTCACAAAAGG
>DAIMEC010000022.1:0-12575 GCA_036725465.1 Bacillota bacterium
AAGCCCCGGAGATAAAATCAACATAACCGTGCCAACCGGCAATTTCGGAAATATCCTTTCCGCATATTATGCAGGAGAAATGGGGATTCCCGTTAACCGGTTGATCTGTGCATCCAACAAAAACCGTATCCTCATGGATTTCATCAACACGGGAGTATATGATCTTCACAGAGAATTTTATCTGACCAATTCACCATCCATGGATATTATCATATCAAGCAATCTGGAAAGACTGCTCTGGCACCTTTCCGGAAACGGCGAAGAAATAAAAGAACTTATGGAAAACATGGAAAAAGAAAAGAGATATGCAGTGAGTCCCGCCATCATGAAAGGCATGGAAAAGTTTTACGGCGGATATACGGATGTGGACGCCACTCTTAGGGTCATGGGAGACATGTACAGGGAAAACGGATATCTTATAGACACTCATACTGCCGTTGCATACGATGTATATGATCAATACAGAAAAGACACGGGAGATGAAACACCTGCACTGATCGCAGCAACGGCCAGTGCCTACAAATTCGCCGACAGTGCTGCGGAAGCCATAGGTATAGGAAAAGGAAATGACGGGTTTGAGTCCATCAAAAAGCTGGCAGCTGAAACCGGGGTACCTGTGCCTAAGGCATTAAAGAATCTGGATAAAAAAGAGATACGCCATGAAGGTGTAATCGATATTAAAGCCATGAAAGATTCAGTCAGGGAGGCTATTTTATAATCGTGAAAAAAATTGCCGGAAATGATTTGATCATATTCATCCTTTGTGCTTTGGTTTTGCTTTGGCCTCTTGGAACTGCCAAAATTGCATACGGCGAGACCGGACTATCTTTTCCTGCCGAAAATGGAGAACCTTTTCCTGCCGAAACCGGAGGGTATTTTCCTGCAGATAACGAAGCTGATGTTTTAACTCGGGAAACATCAGTAACGGGAATAACAACAGTATATAAAGCAAAAAAAGGGACCATACTTACGGATGTGATAACAGTATCACCTGCATTGGGAAGGACAGTATATCTTCAGAGGTATGATGAGACCCTCGGCCAGTGGGTTACCATGACAGAGTATGTTTCTGAAGACACAGAAACCTCCCAGGTCACAATAACCTATCCGGATGAATTGTATAATAAAACATGGTCTGTATGGAGAATATATCTGCCCGAAGAAGAAATAGCGAATCAGAATGATCCTGAGATAATTACTGATAGATTTTCCGCATATGAAAGTCAGGCAATAAAAATAACAGCCACCCAAATACAAAACCTTTACCTATACGGCAAAGGCGCAATAATTATGTGTGTTGACACAGGGGAGACGCTTTATGAAAAATCCGCAAAAAAGAAACTCTACAATGCCAGCACCACAAAAATAATGAGCGCTATTGTAGCCATCGAAAGAAAATCCATGGGCAGTAAGGTCAGGATCTCAAAAAAGGTCACAAGGACACCCTACAGAGAATTGTTCATGAAGAAAAAAGACAGGTTTTATCTCAGGGATATGCTTTATGCCATGCTCATTACATCCTCAAACGATGCCTCTGTTGCTGTTGCGGAAAAGGTGGGAGGTTCGGTCAGCAGATTTGCAAAACTCATGAACAAAAGAGCCAAAAGTCTCGGCTGCGTCAATACTCATTTCGTTAATCCTCACGGGCTTCACAGCAAAAAACACTATTCATGTGCTTATGACCTGGCATTGATGACGAAACAGGCCATAAAATACAGTACTTTCTTGAAAGCCGTGGGCAAGAAATCATACAAATTCAAAAATGTAAAAAAGACAAGAAAATATAAGGTGAAGAACGGCAATTCGCTCCTGGGCAAGTATCAGGGAGTAATAGGGGGAAAGACCGGATACACAGGGCCTGCAGGATACTGTTTCGTTTCAATATTCAAGTACCAGGGGAAAACATATATAACTGTTACTCTGGGAAGCAAAACAGGCAGCAAAAGATGGACCGACACAAAACGTATGCTGAGCTACATCAGGACATACTGCAAATAAACAGGCATTGAAATATTCCGCGATCCGACAGCGTATGACAGGGAATATTTATCTTGAAAAATGTAAAGCTCCATGTTAAATTAATAGGTGGCTGCTTTGGAGGGTTGACCGAGTGGCTAAGGAGCTCGCCTGGAAAGCGAGTAGGGTGTAACAGCCTCGTGGGTTCGAGTCCCATGCCCTCCGCCAATATTAAAAGAGAGTGGTTTATCCACTCTCTTTTAATATTGGTAGAACATAGTAAGGGGACTCGAACCCACGGAGTGAGTGAAGAGGTTCATGCTATCACTTGCAAGATCCATCGCGCAGACCATTACCCATGCCACGACCTTGGTCATTGTTTTGACCAAATCCGGCACCTGTCCCTAACCCCATACCATTGCCTTCACATCCTGTTCCGGTGCCATCACAGTTTGCCTGATTTTTCTCAATTCTGGCGATGATAGCGTCAGCTTGCTCTTGTGTCATCGAACCGTCTGCCACGCGCTCAGCAACCATATTCTTTTTCATTTTCAGCATTTCAGCCTTGAACTTATCAAGTATGCCTGCTTCGTTTGCTATTGCACCAAAAGTTTTTCCAGTCTGTGCACGTTCATCGATAACAGACTGTACCTCGCGTCCGGATAGCCCGGCAACCGCTTCGGCGGGGGTATTATACTGTGATGCTGCGAAAGCCGTGACTGTCCCGGCAACCAGCGTCAAACCTACAATACCTGCAATAATAAGTTTTCTCATGTTTTTCATACTATGACCTCCTTTTATAAAGTGCTTTTTTGTTACTGTGGGTTGATTATAAATCCCAGCTATGGCAAAAGTGTGTTTTTTTATTTCTCTTTCAATGTTAAAATAGATTTGAAAAACATAAAAAAAACATATTTTCCCATTATCTTATATCAGGAGAGGAATGACGTCATGCCTATGATACTGATTGCTGATGACAACAAACAAATTGTTTCCATATTGGAAGAATATGCTAAAAAAGAAGGATTTGCCGTAACAACTGCTTTTGACGGGGACACTGCATTGGATAAAGCGATGACGACGCTTTTTGATATAATATTGCTTGATGTTATGATGCCCGGAATGGACGGCTTTGAAGTCTGCCGCGAAATCCGAAAACAAAGCAATGTGCCCATTATCATGATTACAGCGAGGGGCGAAGATTTTGAACGCATCATGGGTCTTGATATCGGTGCAGACGATTACATCGTCAAACCCTTTTCACCAGAGGAAGTTATGGCACGCATCCGGGCTATTTTGCGCCGCATTGAACGAGATGACGATAAAAAGGTACATATTTTTACTTTTAGAGATCTAACTGTCAACCTTGACGAATACGTTACCGAAATTGACGGCATCCGAATTTCTTTAACAAAAAAGGAAACGGAGCTGTTATGGACGTTAGGTATAAATAAAAACAAGGTTTTTTCCCGCGATAATCTGCTGAACAGCCTGTGGGGCTACGACTACTATGGCGATACACGAACAGTGGACTCCCATATCAAGCGGCTACGTGCAAAGTTGGATGTAGTTCCTCATGATGGATGGGAAATCAGTACCATCTGGGGCGTTGGATATAAATTTGAGGTGATGTCGTGAAAAACAAAATCCGTTTTCGACTTTTTCTTTATTTTTCAGGGTCTCTACTCGTTTTCTCCCTTATCATAGGACTGGTATTTTTCGCCCTTTTTTCATTTCATAATATGAATGTCCACAAAGCCCAATTAGAAGACCGCGCCACCAGTATTGCCGGGGCATTGGGCGAGTTTTGGGCTGACAGCCCTAATCAAGTCCAAGGGCGCGGTATGGTAGGGCAGGGAAAGGGGTACGGTGCATATCTTCGATTTCTAGACGATATTGCCATGACAGATATCTGGATCGTTGACCGCAACCTGGATCAAATTTCCCGGGGCCACGAGCAGGATAGTCTGACATACAATGACCTTCCATCAGACGCAGAGGCCGTCATTATGGCAGCAATGGATGGGGAAATAACCTTTAGTGAAAATTTTGGCGCATTTGTCGGCGCTCCTTCCATCACTGTGGCTTCGCCAATTGCTCTTTCAAGCGGAGAGATAGTCGGGGTCGTTCTTCTTCATGAGCAGATTAAAAATATCCGTGGTGCGACCGAAAACGGTCTTATCATTTTACTGCTGAGCGTGGTGACCGCAGTTGTTGTTTCATTTTTTATCTCAAGCGCGCTAGCAGGACGTTTCACCAAACCACTTGGTAAAATGAAAACCGCAGCTCTTCAAATCAGTGGAGGCGATTATTCGGTAAGTACAAATGTCATACAAGACGACGAAATTGGCGAATTGGCTACAGCACTGGACAGTATGGCAGAAAAGCTGCACGACGCTTCTAAAGAGAGCTTAAAACTCGAAAATCTACGACGGGACTTTGTGGCGAACGTCTCACACGAATTGCGTACCCCAGTCACTGTAATTCGCGGTTCGCTGGAAGCGCTTTGCGATGGTGTGGTCACGGAAGAGCGCATGGTTGAAGACTATCACTGTCAAATGCTCTCAGAAAGCATCTATCTGGAACGCTTGGTTTCCGATCTGCTCGAGCTCGCGCGACTACAAAACCCTGACTTTACTATGGAAATGAGCGAAGTGAGTTTGAAGGATATTGCACAGGACGCTGTTCGTAGTATACAGCGCATCGCAGAGACAAAAACTATTGAAATTCAGTTTTCCTGTATTGGTGACAACTTTATTGTACTTGGCGATTACGGAAGGTTGCGTCAAGTATTGATAATCCTTATAGACAATGCCATCAAGTTTTCACCTGTAGAGGGGATTGTAGAAGTTGTGCTCGTCCAGGCTCAGGATAGAATTACCCTATCTGTACGAGATGAAGGTCCAGGCATTGCTGCTGAAGATTTGCCGTATGTTTTTGAAAGGTTTTATAAACAGCGTTCAGAAGCGAATAAAAAAGGCACCGGCTTAGGTCTTGCTATTGCAAAACAAATAGCGGATAGGCACAACGCCGTTCTTAAAGCAATAAACAGACCGGATGGAGGTTGTGAATTCATATTATCTATCGATATTACCAAATGAATAATTATAATGAAATCACAGTGGATCCAAAATCTGATAGCAGGAAGCAGGAGGCGACTGGAGGATTCGGTGAGTTGGAGCAAGGACCAAAGGTCCGAGCGTTGACCTCCGTCAATAGAATTATCAAAAAACCGGTCTTTTGTGGACTGGTTTTTATTTTGTCAATGATCAAGTGTCAGATCGCAGCAAAACAACTTTTCCGGAAATTCTTTTTTCTACCTGATACTGTTGGATATCAAGGGCAATAGTGTTAAAATATATCAATCAAAAGATTAGCGAAAAAAGCAAGGGGTTTTGATATAACAAAACAGAACACAGAAGGAGTCATCAAACAATGAATGATGCAGACCTTACAAAATATATGAACGACTCGGTGAAACTTCTGATCCGGGATATCATCAAAAATACTTTTAACGATCCGAAGGAGACAGCATTTTTAGTGAAATGCCGCAAGCAGGCGCGAAAGTCGATGAAACTTAGAACGGAGCAGGAAAAAAAAGGACACCATATACCACCGTTTCTGATCGCCAGCATTACAAAAGAGTGTAACCTGACTTGCGTTGGTTGTTATGCACGTGAAAACGGGATCTGCAGAGGGGATCAGCCTCCCGATCTTATGACCCCAAGGGAATGGGCGGGATTGTTTGATCAGGCAGGTGCATGCGGTATACAGTTCATCCTTCTTGCGGGAGGTGAACCTCTGCTAAGAAAAGAGGTACTGGAACAGGCCTCGAAATTTCCCGACATGGTATTTCCGGTTTTTACAAACGGGACCCTGATTGATGATGAATATATAAAATTCTTTGATCTTTACCGCAATATGGTGCCGGTTTTGAGTATTGAAGGCGGGGAAGAGACTACGGATATCAGAAGAGGCAGGGGAACTTACCGAGTATTAAATGAAAAGATGAAACTTCTTAAAGACAGCAGACTTCTTTATGGAACATCCATCACTGTGACGCAGACGAATCTCGATGAAGTCACAGGTGAGGATTTTGTTGCCAAATTAGAGGATAATGGCTGCAGGATCGTGTTCTATGTTGAATATGTACCGATAGACAGCTCAACCAGAGAAATAGCACTGTCAAATCAAGAGCGGGACAGGCTTGCCGGAAATCTGCTCAAACTCAAAAGGGAACATCCTTCTATTTTCTTTTTTGCTTTTCCCGGAGATGAACAGGCTATGGGCGGCTGCCTGGCTGCCGGCCGGGGATTTTTCCATATCAGCCCGACAGGCAATGCGGAAGCATGTCCCTTCGCACCCTATTCGGACATGGATCTTCGTCATAACACTTTGATTGAGGTCCTGCAGTCTGAATTTTTCAGTAAACTGAAGACTGAAAATCTGGTTGGGGCTGAGCACATCGGCGGATGCACATTGTTCGAAGAACGGGATAACGTGGAGAAGATCCTGAAAGAGATAACCCGCTGCTGACCCACATACCCTGCGCATTTTCCTTAAAAAGTCTTTTGATCTTCCGGATTAAGCCCGGTGCCGGACAAATCTTCCCATATATTAAGAATTTTCTTATTTTATTGAAAAAAACGGATAAAAACATTATAATAAAGGAACGAAGTTTATGCCGCAGAACGGAGGGAAAAGCATTATGGATTTAAAAGAAGTTATGGATCAGAAAAAATTCGTTATTGTGGGCGATACTCTCAATGAAGAAAAGTACGCAAGTAAAATAAAAAGAAAAATGACAAAAAACGGTTACGAAGTAAGTGCCGTAGGAAAGGAACTTGAGTCCATCAATGATGTGGGAGGTGATATCGATGTTATAGATCTCTGCATCAATCCCGTCAAAGGTCTGAAGCTCATGAAAGAATGCAAAAAAGATTTCAAGACCGTTGTTATACAGCCCGGAGCCGAAAGCCCGGAATTAACAAGCTATCTAAAAGAAAACGATATAGAGTATCTCGAAGGATGCCTTCTGGTTGGTTTAAAGTTGTACAAATAAGGAGATTTATGAAAAACATCCCTGCAGATGACAAGGATCGCCTGATACTGGAAGAGCTGGAAACTACTGAGGAAAGGTTCAAGATAATAGTTGAAAATGCGCCAATCGGACTAAGTGTATGGGGCACGGAGACTTTTAATTGCTATGAAATAAATCAAATGACCCTCGATATAATGGGAAGAACAAAAAAAGAGGTCATAAGGGAGTCATGGGCAAGGTTCACTCACCCTGACGATATCGAAGAAAATATTGTACTGCTTGATAAAATGGTCAAACGCGAAACAGACAAGTTCTCGCTGGAAAAACGTTTTTTCAGGTCTGACGGTACCATGGTGTGGGCCAGGATCACAAATGTCTTTTTCGGATACAGCAAAGGCGGAGATCATCTTCATCTTACCATGATGGAGGATGTGACAGAGAAAAAGCGGATCCATGACGAACTCAGGGAAATGAGCTACAAAGACCAGCTGACCGGCCTTGGCAACCGCAGATATTTTGAAGAACTTTTCGTTAGCATGGATAAGCCTGAAAATCTTCCGCTGACACTGCTTCTTGGGGATGTAAACGGGCTCAAACTTACTAACGATACTTTCGGTCATGAAGCGGGAGACAGACTTCTGCAGAAGGTGGCCTCGGACATAGAAAGTATCACCAGGAACATCGGCAAAGCAGCCAGAATAGGCGGGGATGAATTTGTTGTGCTTCTTCCGGGCTTTGGGGAAGAAGAGGGCAAGTTGGTGGCAGCGGAGATCATTGCCCGGATAGCCGGAGATAAAATAGATGAAACAATAGTATGTTCGATTTCCATTGGCCGGGCAACGAAGACAAGACCGGAGCAGAGTATGAAGAATATATATAAAACCGCAGAATACAAAATGTACCGTAATAAACTGGAAGAAAGCCGCAGGATGAGGGGCAGGACCATAAGGGAAATAGTCAAAAACCTTAATGAAAAGACTTCCAGAGAAAAGGAGCACAGCGAAAGAGTGGCATTTCTTTGCGGAGGAATTGCGGACACGCTGGGATTCAGCAACAAACAAAAAGCGGATCTCAATGTGGCGGCTCTTCTGCATGACATAGGAAAGATAGGGATAAGAAAAGAGATCCTTGACAAAGAGACACCTTTGACTGAAGAGGAATATGAAGAAATCAAAAAACATCCCGAAAAGGGATATCAGCTTCTCCGGGGCACCAATGAATTTTCCCATCTGGCAGAAGCGATACTTTCCCATCATGAAAGGTTCGACGGCAAAGGCTATCCCAGGGAAATAAGCGAGCAGGACATACCTTACTACGGCAGGATAATATGTATCGCAGATGCCTATGATGCCATGACAGGCTACAGGCCCTACAAAAAAAGTATGTCCAAGGAAGAGGCAATAGAAGAGATAAAAAGATGTTCCGGCACGCAGTTCGATCCGGAGCTTGCAGAAATATTTATAGGGTATATCAAAGAGGTGGATAGATGAAAAGGTTGGTGACTGCATTAACGGCAGTTGTTCTTGCTTTCTGTTTGTCGTTGCCGTCCGGTGCAATCGCTGCGTCCGATGAGCAAACAGGCAATGAAAAAAACAGAATATCAATAATGTTCACAGGAGACATGCATTCGCATCTTGACGAACATAAAGGACAGGGCGGATTTGCACGACTCAAAACAAAAGCAGATGAAATAAATCAAAAATACCCGGAATCATTTTTCTTTGATGCGGGTGATTTTTCTATGGGAACTCCCTTCCAGACCATATTCGAAAGCGATGCTTCAGAACTTATGATGATGGGAGAGCTGGGATATGATGCAACGACCCTGGGTAATCACGAGTTTGACTACGGAGCGGGAGGCCTTGCAAAAATGCTTCAAAAGGCCGCAGAAAATGTTGAAACAATAACGGAGATCACAAGAGTATATGATCCGGAAACATACACTTACAGCACCCTGACAACACAAAGGCAAAGTATGCCGGCTCTGGTTCAGGCAAACATCGACTGGGATAAAACCCTTTCCGGCAAGAAAACAAAAGAAGATGGACAAAAGCTGAAAAAGGCCATGGATAAATACGGGGCCCAGGACTATGCCGTGATCGAAAAACAGGGAATAAGCGTGGCAGTATTCGGGATCATGGGGGAAGACTCCGTAGATATGATGCCCGAAGGCGGTGTCAAATGGAAAGACAGGATCAGCAGAGCCAAAGAAATAGTAAATGAAATAGAAAGAAACGGTGAAGCCGACATGATAGTTTGTCTTTCTCACGGCGGGTATTATGAGAGCCTTGGAAAAGACAGCGAAGACGTAGAACTGGCAAAAGAAGTAGAAGGTATCGATCTTATCATAAGCGGGCACAGCCATGAAGCTACGGAGACCCCCATAAGGGAAGGCGATACCGTAATTGTGGCCGCCGGCATGAATGCAGAGAACCTTGGACATATAGTTCTTAAAAAAGCAGGGGACGCATATGATGTGGACAGTTACAGATTGAATTCTCTCAATTCAAATGTGGAAGAGGATTACAGCATCAAATCGCTGGTCAGCAGTTACAAGAATCAGGTCAACTACCGGTATCTGGCGGATTACGGATTTACCTATGATGAAGTCCTGGCAGAAAACGAATATGATTTCTCATCCATCGATGGATTTGTAAACAACTACGGAGAAGACACTCTGGCGGATCTGATGACAGATTCATATATATATGCTGTCAAAGAAGTCGAGGGGGACGACTATGAGAAAGTCGATGCGGCGGTTATTCCCAGCGGCATAGTAAGAGCATCTCTCGAAAAGGGAGATATAACCACGGCCGATGCCTTTGCTTTGAGTGCTATCGGGATGGGAGCGGACGGTACTCCCGGATATCCTCTTGTCAGCGTTTACCTTACAGGGAAGGAACTGAAGGCCCTGGTTGAAGTCGATGCCTCTGCTTCCGATGCGGAGGACGGAACTATACTTCATTTTGCAGGGATAAATTATTCTGTAAATAAGCACAGGATAATAATGAACAGAGCAACAGACATAGAGCTTTATACAGAAGACGGCAAAAAACAGGAAATCGAAAAAGGAAGACTTTACAGGGTAGTTACAGATCTTTATTCCTGTCAAATGCTGGGGCTTGTTGACAAAAAATCTCACGGGCTTCTTTCGGTCATGCCCAAAGACAAGAAAGGAAAGAAGATAAATAATTATGAAGAGCATATCATCAAAGATGGCGATGAAGAAGTGAAAGTATGGTATGCTGCTGCCAGTTACATTGATTCCTTCAAGAACGGCAAAGTGCCGGAGGAATACAGCAGGAATCAGGGAAGGGAAGTTACAGACAATACCTTCAATCCTTTTGCACTGCTCAAACAGCCAAATACGGTGGGACTCATGCTTATCGGGGTAATATTGATACCGGTAGTAATAATAGCAGGTCTCATAATAGCCCTGAGAAAAAGGATAATCAGAAGAAGAGGATATGATAAGAGCATTTTCAAGAAGAAAACCAGAAGAAGAGACAGACCCAAAATGAAAATGAGAAAAATGAATATAAGCAGGAGCAGCCGCTGGAACAGAAGGAAAAAATACTGATATGGAAAGGATCGTTGCAGCCTCACGTAACAGAAACAAAATACGTGAAATAGGAAGGATAACCGGGAAATTCGGAATAGAAATCATATCAAGAGATGATGCCGGAGTGCCAAAAACAGAGATAGAAGAGGACGGCACCACATTTGAAGAAAACTCTTACAAAAAAGCATTTGAAATAATGAAACTCTGTGGAATGCCCACTCTGGCAGACGATTCGGGCATTGAAGTTGACTGCATAGGAAAAGCACCCGGAGTATATTCGGCACGTTTTGCACAGCCGGAAGTTTCAGAGACCGGAGAGAAAGCCGAGGATGCCGACGCTGAGATGCCGACGAATGACCCACAAGAAATCCAGGATAAACTAAACAACAAAAAACTGATAAGCATGATAAGGGATTTTTCTTATGAGGAAAGAAGAGGCCGTTTTGTCTGCGTAATTACCATGGTATGGCCCGACGGAAGAAAACTGACAGCCAGAGGAGAAGTCGAAGGACATATATTACTTGAGGAAAGAGGAGACGGTGGCTTTGGCTATGATCCGCTTTTTGTCCCTCTGGGGCATAATAGAACCTTTGCGGAGATGTCTTCAGAAGAAAAAAACAGTATGAGTCATAGGGGGAAGGCGCTGACGGAACTGGCAAGGCTGCTGTCGGCACAGTACAAAAAATGAAAAAACGATTTTTCACAATGCTTACTTTGGGGATAAAGCAGTTCAGAGATCCTTATTATCAGGGATTTGCAGGGCAGCTTTCGTTTTATTTTATGCTTTCTCTGGTGCCGGTCATAATCCTTATTTCTCAGATACTTGGAGGTATATTCGGATCCTCTCTGGATCTGGCCGTAGACTGGATATTGCAGTATACAAAAGGAGTGGTGGCAGAAGAATTAAACAATCTGCTTTCGTATGAATTTGCCACAGGAAACAATATACTGCTTCTCCTGATCGCACTATGGGCATCTTCAAGAGCTCAATTCGCAATGATGAGGATAACAAATTTCACCTTTACTGAGGGCAGATCCACAGGAAGGGGTTACTGGAGGGAACGTTTCAGAGCCGTGATAACCATGTTCCTCACTCTTCTGGCAATAATATTTTCACTTCTGGTGCTTGTATACGGAGAACAGATATTTGGACTTGTATTAGGAGGGATCGGGGCTGAAAAAGGGGCCGCTGAAATATGGCTGAAACTGAGATGGCCTGTAGCGGCGCTGCTTTATTTCCTTATGATAAGTTATAATTACTATACACTTCCGACTCAAAAGATAAAATTCAGAGAAGTTATACCCGGGAGTATTTTTGCTTCCCTGGGCCTTTTGATAGTGACTCTTATTTTTGCCACTTATGTGGGAAGGATAGCGGCTTATGACATACTCTACGGATCTCTTGCCAGCATTGTTGCTTTGCTTTTCTGGTTTTATTTTCTGGCCTGGGTACTCTGCCTGGGAGTCCTTTTCAACAAGGTATGGAGAGACACAGGGGAAAACGGCAAAAATAATGAGGACAATTTTGTCTGAAACACGTCCTTATCCTCATATACCGATCCCAATATACTGATTCTCCTGATTATTGTTTTATTACTCTTATCCTTATTATCCCTTCAACGTTAAGGGCATTTTCAAGTGCCTCTTCTGTCACATGGGCATCTATATCCATAAGAGTGCAGGCATAATCATCTTTGCTTTTGTTTGTAAGGTTTCTGATATTTATGTTCTGGTCCGCCATTATGCCGGTTATCTTGCCCAGCATGGCCGGTATGTTTTTGTTCAGTATGCATACCCTTGCGGTGGCGTCAGGATCCAGTCTTCCCAGAGAACATGACGGATAATTCACTGAATTATTTATGTTCCCGTTTTCAATGTAGTCCATGAGCTCGTCCGCAGCCATTACTGCGCAGTTGTCTTCAGCTTCTTTTGTGGAGGCGCCAAGATGGGGAATAAGGATTATCTTATCATTATTGATCACCTTGTCATTGGGGAAATCGCTGACATAGTATTTGA
>DAIMEC010000023.1:0-12351 GCA_036725465.1 Bacillota bacterium
TCAAGGGTTTTTTATAAAATGGAATCTCTTTTTTGAAAATCAATTTTTATTTGCGGTACAAAGATGATATAATGATTTCATCTTAAAACAAGGAGAACGGATATAGAATGACAGCCCTAAGCGAATTGCTAAAGAAAAGCAGAAAAATAGTTATCAAGATAGGAAGCAATGTACTTTCCAGTGATAACGGAACTGTAAACAAGGAAGTGATGAAAGACATAGCTGAACAGGTAAACAGCCTTATGAAGAGCGGTAAACAGGTGATTATAGTCTCTTCCGGGGCTGGCATATGCGGCGCCGGCGCCATAGACAGATGGAGCCGCAGAGATGATATGAATTACAAACAGGCTCTTTGTGCCATAGGGCAGGTAGAATTGATGATGGCATACAAAGAATATTTTGCCGCCCATGGAATAAATGTAGGGCAAATGCTTCTGACCAGGGATGATTTTACCGAAAGCCAGCGAAATCTCCATATAAGAAATACTCTCTTCACCATGGTCGATGAAGGAGTCGTTCCCATAATAAATGAAAACGACAGCGTAAGCGTCGAGGAGATAAAAATAGGCGACAACGACACTTTGGCGGCGGCGGCGGCCAGTCTTTGGAATGCGGATGTTCTTATTATGTTAAGCGATATTGACGGAGTCTTTGATAAAGATCCCAAAGAAAACAAGGATGCGGGATTGATCGAAGAAATATATGATCTGGATTCACTCCTTGAGAATATCGATGCCAAGGGCAAGAGTGATTTCGGTACCGGAGGCATTGTTACAAAAATAGAAGCAGCAAAAAGAGCAAGAAAGTACTACATACCCACAGTTCTGATGAACGGAAGAAAAAGATCCATTATTATTGATGCTGCAGAAGGCAAAGCTAAAGGGACTACTTTTTTATGCCCATAAAAACAAAAGGGTTCAGATCATAAGAGGAGAATAATGAATAAATGAAAATCGGATTCATAGGTACCGGAAATATGGGAGGAGCGATCCTTAAGGGATACTCAAAAAAAGCTATGGTATCAGGAAGTGAGATACTGGCTTATGATGCGGATCCCCAAAAGCTCATGGAAATAGCAGAACAATACCGGGTATACCCGGCAAAAAGCGCAGGCCTTCTTGTGGAGGGCAGCGATATTGTAATACTGGGATTGAAACCCAATATTTTTGAAAAAGTCATGCCGGAGATATCGGAGGCATATGCAGACGATAAGGTGGTCGTGTCTATGGCGGCCGGAGTGAGTATATCTTTTATTGAAAAGTATCTGGGGAAAACAGCAAAAGTGGTCAGGATAATGCCGAATACACCTGCTCTTATAGGACAGGGGATGACGGCAGTTGCAAAAAATCCCAATGTGGACGATGCACTTTTCAGCACAGTTATGGATATATTCGAATCCACCGGAAAAGCTGAAGAAGTCACTGAAGATCTTATGGATTGTGTTACCGCATTAAGCGGCAGCAGTCCCGCATATGCATATATGTTCATTGAAGCTCTTGTATCCGCCGCGGAAAAGAACGGAATGGAAAGAGAAAAAGCAATCGTTTTTGCCGCACAGGCCATGCTGGGGGCTTCAAAAATGGTCCTTGAAACAAAAGAGTCTCCTGGAAAACTAAGGGAAAATGTCTGCTCTCCCGGGGGAACAACCATAGAAGCTGTTCAGGTACTTAAGAAAAGAGATCTGACAGGTGTAGTAGAAGAAGCCTTCAGTGCCGCCCTGAACAAATCAAAGGTGATGACAAAATGATATTTGAAGAAAAAACCCTGAGCAGTGAAAGAATATATGAAGGTGCCATACTGAATCTCAGAAGAGATAAGGTGACAGTGAAAAACGGCACTTCCTACAGAGAAATAGTCGAGCACAATGGTGGGGCTGTTGCAGCGGCAATAAACGATGAAGGAAAGATAGTTCTGGTGAAACAGTTCAGAAAACCCGTCGAATGCGTAGTTCTCGAGGCTCCCGCCGGCAAAATAGAAAAGGGAGAAGAACCCGCTGAAACAATACAAAGGGAACTAAAAGAAGAAACCGGATACACCGCCGATTCCATGGAATTCATGACAGCAATTAAAACTTCCGTTGGATATACAGATGAAGTTTTATATATTTATCTGGCAAAGGGGCTTACACCGGGTGAAACGGATTTCGATGAAAACGAAGCCATTGAGGTGGTGGAGTACGATTTTGAAGAGGCATACAGCATGGTAATCCGGGGGGAGATCCGGGACGCAAAAACAGTAGTTGCCATATTACTGGCAAAAAACCACCTTCAAAATCAGTGATTGTTATTGTCAACCAAATGCATGTACGGTATACTGATGTCAGGTTTTCTTTAAGCGGGGGATGATCGATGCACATTGAAGGGTTCATAAAATATTTGACAAAAGAGAAAAAAATGTCCAAAAACTCACTGGAGGCATATGAACGTGATGTAATGGATTTTTTTGCTTTTGAAGAAGAAAAAGGAATAAAAGATCCTGCAGAGACCACAAACACTGAAATTGTCGGATATCTGCTTAAACTGAAAAACGAAGGTAAATCTGCTGCTACCATCAACAGAAAACTGGCATCCACCAGATCTTTTTTTAACTATATGCAAAATGCCGGCATTATTTCCGGCAATCCCACATCCGGGATCAAAACACCAAAAGTAGAACGTAAGGAACTGGAATATCTTACAATAGATGAAGTGGACAGATTACTTGATTCTCCCTCGGAGGATCCCAGGGGACTGAGGGACAGAGCAATACTGGAACTGCTTTATGCCACAGGTATAAGAGTAAATGAAGTCATAGCGGCAAATGTCGAAGATGTGAATCTAAGGATAGGTTTTTTCACATGTCCGGGAGAACATGGCAAGGCCAGGATAATACCCATTGGAAGACCCGCAAGACAGGCTCTGGAAAGATATATATATGATGCCAGGGATATGATAATAAAAGATAACAGATCGGAGAAATCCCTTTTTGTGAATTATTACGGCCAGAGAATGACAAGACAGGGATTGTGGAAAGTGCTGAAGGAATATGCCGAAAAAGAAAAAATAGAGAACAAACTCACCCCGCACATATTGAGAAATTCCTTTGCAGTACACATGATACAGAACGGAGCAGATTTAAAATCCCTGCAGGAACTTCTCGGGCATGAGGATATAGCCGCCACCCAGATATATCTCAGTGTAACTAAAAACAGGATAAAAGATGTTTATGACAAGACCCACCCCAGAGCATGAGATCGCATATTTTTTGATGATAGGAGAAGCATTTGACGGGGCAGGAGGAAAATACAGATAATGGATGAATCGAACAGGATGATTTGCCTGATAGGGATATATCTTTGTGCATTTGTTGTAACTGCCGCCCTCACGCCGGCAGCTATTGCTTTGGCTAAAAAGACAGGAGCAATGGATGTCCCGAAGGATGCCAGAAGGATACATACCAAGCCCATACCAAGAATAGGCGGTACTGCAATATTTGCGGGAGTTACAATAGCAGTGGCCCTGGCTTTGTTTTTAGGGTTCCTGGAAGGAGAAAACGTCACCACATCAAAAATTTTAGGCATATTGGTTGGGGGTGTTCTGATTTATATTCTGGGGACTATCGATGATTTTAAAGATTTGCCTGCTCCTGTCAAACTGGCCGGACAGATTGGATGCGCGATGGTGGTTTTCTTTGCGGGAAACCGTATAGATTTCATTGCCAACTATTTTGGAGAAGGCACCCAGCAGCTGGCAGGAGTAGTGGGTTTTATAATCACAGTCATATGGATAGTTGCCATCACCAATACGATAAACCTTGTGGACGGTGCTGACGGGCTGGCAGCGGGCATAGTTGCCATTGCATCTCTTTGTATTGCATATGTTGCATATATCTTCGGGTATTATCCCGGTTGTATTTGTATGCTGGCTGTGGCAGGCGGGGCCTTGGGCTTTCTTCCTTTTAATTTCTATCCCGCCAAGACATTCATGGGGGACGGCGGGGCACTTTTTCTCGGTTTCATGATAGCCAATTTCTCCATACTGGAGCCGGTGAAGAGGGCGACCATGGTGGCGGTCCTTATTCCCGCCCTGGTACTTGCTCTGCCCATATTTGATACTCTTTGGGCAATAATAAGAAGAAAAATCAACGGCAGACCGGTAATGCAGGCTGACAGTGAACATATACATCACAGGCTTTTGAGAGCCGGCATGGGACAAAGGCGAACAGTTCTTTGCATGTACGGAGTATGCGGTATTATGGGAACAGCAGCAGTGCTTTTAAGCAGGGAACTTTATGTTGAGGCAACAGGACTTATGGCAGTGGCAGCAATGTATGTGTTCATTGTAATGACAGATGTACATACAAAATCCCCACGCATAAAAGAAAAAAATGACAAAAAAAATGAATGATCGCAAACACAACATATTGCGCCCCAAGGGCGCTTTTTTAATGATTTGAAGGCAATATGCTGTATTAAGTATGTGAGTGTTTTGTGAACATCAACTTTTTATATTGACACTAATGTGACAAAATGGTAACATTCATTATGTTGGGATCCAAAGACAAATTAGAAATGTGAAACCGGAGAGTATTTATGAAAAGAAAACCAATATTATGGACGGTAATAGTTTTTATGGCTTTTTCAGTTTTTTGTACGCCGACCGCAGTACTGGCAGAAGATGACACAGCGACCGATCCTCAGACAACACAGGATATTCAGGGACCCGGAACGGGAGAACAACCCGGAGAAAATGGTGGAGAAACAGCAGATCCACCAGTTCTGACAGAGGAACCGGATCAGCAAATGATACAGACACCCGTCGTTCAGGAAATTCCTGCCGTGGGACTCATATCTGCGGAGGTTTTTGGTCCTCCCATACTTAAGATCAAGTCCACCGCTAAAACATCTGTTATAATCAAATGGAATGTCGTAAAGGATGCGGACGGATATGTGATCTACAGGGCCAAGGGTAAGAAATATGTAAAGATCAAGACAATAAAAAAAGCAAATACCATCAGCTATAAAAACAAAAAGCTCAAGAAAAATAAAAAATACAAGTACAGGATAAAAGCATATTATTATTCAGGTAATAAAAAAATATACAGCAAATACTCAAAAACCTTATCAGCAAAAACGAAATCCGGTAAAGTAGTAAGAAGTGCCGGATTCTGGAAAACAAATGCCGGAAAAATAATCAAAAAAGCAGAATCAAAACTGGGAGCCAGATACAGATACGGAGGTACCGGGCCCAAATCATTTGACTGTAGCGGATTTGTATACTGGGTATACAAAAACAGCGGGGCAAAAGTAAAAAAAGTCCCCAGAATGGGACGTACGACATACAGAAAATATAAGAAGTACAATATAGGAAGGAACATCAAAAAAGCCAAACCGGGAGATATAATAATGTTTTCCAGGAGTGGTAGCGTGAAAAGAATAACACATGTTGCGATCTATTACGGAAATGGCAAAATCATACATGCCTCTGATTACAGCACAGGTGTCATAGTAGGAAGAATAGGCAGCAGGAAAACAGTGGCTATAATAAGGTTGCCGGGCATGGGATCAAGTACAAGCACAGCATCTTCAAAATAGTTTAGATAAGAATTGAGATATAAAAAACCCCTTGCATTTGCAGGGGTTTTGTGCTATATTGTTGTAGTTATTACGGGCGGTCCTCTGAGTATGAGCAGATACCAAGAACGTCTTGGAGGGAAGGAGGAATCACAAATGGATGTAATACAGGCAATCACAGATGAATATAAGAAGAGTGATATCCCTGCGTTTGATGTGGGCGACACTGTAAAAGTGCATATCAAAATAAAAGAAGGCTCAAGAGAAAGGATCCAGATATTTGAAGGATTTGTTCTGAAAAGACAACATGGCGGAGTCAATGAGACTTTCACAGTAAGAAGGATAGCTTCAGGTGTTGGTGTTGAAAAAACATTCCCGCTTCATTCACCGAGAATAGACAAAATAGAAGTTGTCAGAAAAGGTAACGTAAGAAGAGCTAAGCTGAATTATATGCGGAAGAGAACAGGCAAATCAGCAAAGATCAAATCAAAGATATACACAGAAGAACAACTGAAAGCCATGGAAGCTGCCAGGATAAGAGCTGAGGAAGAAGCTGCGAAGGCAGTGCAGGAGGCCAAAGCCGCAGCAGAAGCTGAGGCTGCCGAAACAGCCGAAGCAGAAGGCGTTAAAGAGGTTGAAGCAACTGAAACAGCCGAAGCAGAAGGCGTTGAAGAGGTTGAAGCAACTGAAAAAGTCGAAGCAGAAGGCGAAACCGAGACAGAAGAAATTCCCGAAGCAGAGGCTTCAGAAACCAAAGCAGTTGAAGACGAAAACAAGACAGACGAAGAAACGAAAGAGTAAAGCTTTTTCCGGACCATCCCAAAAGGGATGGTCTTTTTTTATAAATTATGGAGTGGCAAGCGATAAACATGCCCGCAGAAGACAACTTTCTGTTATAATAGCGCCATGGAGAGGCAAAAAAATGACAAACGTTATAAACTGGTATCCGGGTCACATGAAAAAAACAAAAGAACTTATCCAGGAGAACCTTAAACTGGTTAATGTTGTTGTGGAAGTCATAGATGCAAGAATACCAATATCAAGCCGCAATCCGGTATTAAATGAGATCCTGAAAGACAAGCCCAGAGTGACCGCTCTTAACAAAAGCGACCTGGCAGACCCAATAACCAACGAAGACTGGCTGATTAAGCTGAGAAGTGAGAAAAAAAATGCCGCGGCAGTTGCATTAAACTGTATGAGCGGTAAAGGTATAAAGGAACTTTATGATATACTGAACAAAATGCGAAGTCAAAGCAAATCAAAAAAACCCTTTCGAATAATGATAGCAGGTGTTCCGAATTCGGGCAAATCGTCTTTGATAAACCGTATGACAGGAAGAAAAAGCACCAGGACGGGGAACAGACCCGGAGTCACAAAGGGCAAACAGTGGCTGAATCTTAAACAGCAGAAAACCGGCAGCGGAGCAGATATGCAGGTACTTGACACCCCCGGGATACTCTGGCCCAAATTTGAAGATCCAAACATTGGAAAGAATCTTGCTTTCTGTGGCTCTATAAAAGATGAAATAATGGATCCGCAGGAGATGGCACTGGAACTGATAGCCGTACTGGCTAAAGATCATCCCGATCTTCTGGCCGGCCGCTATAATCTTAAGGTGAATGAAATAGTAGAAAGCAAACCTATCAATATTATGGAGTTGATTGCATCAAAAAGGGGATTCATCCTTCCCGGTCAGAAAATCGATTATGAAAGGACGGGGCGGACTGTTCTGGATGAATTCAGATCCGGTAAGATCGGCAGAATCACTCTGGAAAAACCCAATGAATAAAAAGCATACCGAGGAATATTCAAAACAAAAATTAAAGGAAATGAGAACCTTTGAGGAAAACCTGTACAATCAAGGCATATATTTTGTTGCGGGTGTAGATGAAGTGGGCAGAGGCCCTCTGGCAGGACCGGTGGTTTCTGCGGCGGTTATACTGCCTATTGACTTTGATGTACTTGGAATAGATGATTCAAAAAAACTCAGCGAAAAGAAAAGAGATATGTTCTGTCCGATAATAAAAGAAAAAGCCCTGGCATACGGGATAGGTATGGCAGGTGAAAAAACAATTGATAGTATAAACATACTTGAAGCAACAAAGCTTTCAATGAAAGAAGCATTGAAAAATGCAGAGATTATGCTGGGAGAAAAGGTGCAGCATATTCTTTTCGATGCCGTTAAAATATCAGAAATTGAAACTCCGCAGACATCATTGATCCATGGCGATTCAAAAAGTATTTCCATAGCGGCAGCCTCGATAGTTGCCAAGGTGACAAGAGATGCAATGATGAAATCATACCATGAACAGTATCCATGGTATTCATTTGACAGAAACAAAGGATATGGAACTAAAGCCCATTATGAAGGGATAAAGGCTCATGGCATATGCCCTATACATCGTATCACATTCCTTAAAAAAATCATAGCCACAAAGCAGTAAAAAAACACTTTTATATATCCGTAAAATATTATAGTATATTCGGTATAAGGAGCAGAAAATGAAGATAAGTGAATTATTAAAAAGGCAAATGACTTTTTCGTTCGAAGTTTTCCCCCCAAAAGAAGACAAACCAATGGAACCGCTTACCGAAACTCTGAATGAACTTGCCAGATTCAAACCTGATTACATAAGTTGTACTTACGGAGCCGGAGGCACAAATGTGGGCCGCAGTAAAGAAACATGCAAAGCAATAATTGATGCCGGGCGCAATGTCATGACACATTTTACTTGTATTGGCAGTTCCAGAGAAGAAGTAACAAAAAAAATCGGCGAGTATAAGGAAATGGGAGTAGACAATATAATGGCTCTCCGGGGAGACCTGCCGGAGGGATGGAAAGATACGCAAGGATACTTTCTTCATGCAGACAGGCTTATATCACATATAAAGGATAAGTTTCCGGATATGTGTATAGGAGCTGCATGCTATCCGGAAAAGCATATATCAGCTGTTTCCAAAGAGGCGGATATCGCCCACCTGAGATCCAAGCAGGACAATGGCGCTGAATTTTTTCTGACTCAGCTTTGCTATGATGTGGAAGAGTATGAAAGGTTCAGGGAAAAACTGAAGAAAGCAGGAGTTACTGTGCCGGTCATTGTGGGAATAATGCCAGTGCTTTTCAAAGACGGACTTATAAGAATGACATTGAGCAACGGATGCTCCATACCATCGGATCTTGCTGATGTAATAGGAAAATACAGCGATGATCCTGATGATTTCAAAAAAGCGGGAAAGGAATATACTATCAAGTTGATGTACAAGTACATGAATATGGGTATAGACGGAATGCATATCTATTCTTTGAATAAATATAAAGATCTGGCCGAGATCATAAATGATTCGGGCATAAGAGGCGTTTTTTAAAAAAAAGGACTTATTTACAGGAGGGAAAAATGGCATATAAATCAGACATCGAGATCGCACAGGAAAATAAAACAAGAGACATAAAAGAAATAGCAGAAAAAGCAGGTATAGATGAAAAATATCTGGAGCTTTACGGGAATCATAAAGCAAAAATAAATTACAGCCTTCTTGAAGAGATGAAAAATAAGGATGATGGTAAACTCATACTTGTAACAGCAATTACACCAACGCCGGCGGGAGAGGGAAAAACCACAACTACCGTAGGTCTTGCCGACGGGTTATCAAAGAAAGCCAAGAAAACATTTGTGGCATTGCGTGAACCCTCACTGGGGCCGGTCTTTGGAGTCAAAGGCGGAGCTGCCGGAGGCGGATATGCTCAGGTGGTTCCCATGGAAGATATCAATCTTCATTTTACCGGTGACATACATGCTGTCGGAGCTGCCAACAATCTTCTGGCAGCCATGATAGACAATCATATACAACAGGGGAACGTTCTGGGTATCGATAGCAAAAAAATAACCTGGAGAAGGTGTGTTGACATGAATGATCGCCAGCTAAGAAATATCGTTGACGGTCTTGGAGGCAAACCTCACGGTGTACCCAGAGAAGACGGATATGACATTACAGTGGCCAGCGAAATAATGGCTATATTATGCCTTTCAAAGGATATAGATGATCTGAAAGCCAGGATATCCAGGATAGTTGTCGGCTATACTTTTGACGACAAGCCTGTTACAGCGGGTCAGTTAAAAGCACAGGGAGCAATAACTGCGCTTTTGAAAGATGCCTTAAAACCCAATCTGGTGCAGACCCTTGAGCACACACCGGCATTCGTTCATGGCGGACCTTTTGCAAATATAGCCCACGGCTGCAATTCGGTAATGGCAACAAAAATGGCGCTTAAGCTGGCGGACTATGTTGTTACGGAAGCCGGTTTCGGGGCAGATTTGGGAGCGGAAAAGTTTCTTGACATAAAATGCCGTATGTCCGGGATCAAACCTTCAGCTGTAGTTATAGTTGCAACGGTCCGTGCGCTTAAGCATCACGGAGGAGTTTCCAAAGCAGAACTTGAGAAGGAAGATCTGAAAGCCCTTGAAAGAGGTATGCCGAATCTTCTGCAGCATGTTGAGAATGTAACTAAAGTCTATAAACTGCCGGTGGTGGTGGCAATCAATGCATTCCCAAAGGACACCAAAGCCGAGTTGGATATGGTTGAAGAAAAATGCAGGGAACTGGGAGTCAATGTGGCTTTGAGCCGGGTATGGTCAATGGGCGGATCCGGTGCTTCTGAGCTGGCCGACGAAGTTTTAAGACTTTGCAGCAACGGAAACGGGTTTGAAGAAGCATACGATCTGGATATGTCCATAAGGGAAAAAATCGAAAGTATTGCCAAGAGGATATACAGAGCTTCCGGTGTTAGCTTCACCGATAATGCAAAGAAACAAATGCAACAGCTGGAGGATCTGGGATTTGGGAATGTGCCCGTATGTATGGCAAAGACCCAATACAGCTTTTCGGACGACATGAAGCTTCTGGGCGCTCCGAAGGATTTCACACTTACTGTACGCAGCATGAAGATATCTGCCGGAGCGGGCTTTATAGTTGCCATCACAGGAGACATAATGACTATGCCGGGACTTCCCAAAGTGCCGGCGGCCGAAAACATAGACGTTAACAAAGATGGAAAGATATCGGGTTTGTTTTAGCATGACATTTACTAAAAAGAACTGCGAAGAATTTGTTGATATGCTGGCAGGAAGTGATCCTGTGCCGGGGGGAGGAGGCGCATCTGCCCTGGTGGCTGCAGTAGGAACCGCCCTTGGTAATATGGTAGGGTCTTTGACTGTGGGCAAAAAAAAGTATGATGATGTTCAAAAAGACATATCCATATTAAAAGAAAAAGCTTCAATGCTTCAAAAAGACTTTCTTTTACTGGTACAAAAGGACGCCATAGTATTTGAGCCACTGGCGAAGGCCTATGGCATGCCGGAAAGTAACCAGGAAGAAAAAACAGAAAAAACAAAAGTGATGGAAGAATGTCTCAGACGCGCATGTTCAGTCCCTTTTGAAATAATGGAAAAATGCTGTGATGCAATCGAAGTCTGTGACGGCTTTGCAAAAAAAGGCAGCAGGATGGCATTGAGTGATGCAGGAGCAGGAGCTGTTTTTTGCAAAGCAGCATTAAAGGCTGCAAGTCTTAATGTTTTTATTAATACTAAATCAATGAATGACAGAGCATATGCGGAAGAAATAAACGAAAGAGCAGAAAAAATGCTGGAAGAATACACGGCCTTCGCAGAGGCTGTGTATAAAAATGTCGAGTGTGAACTGAAAGGATAAAAAATGGCAAAGCTTCTTACAGGCAAGGAAGTTGCAGATGCGCTGAACAAAGAAAAAGCAGAAAAAACAAAAACCCTCAAAGCCGAAGGCATAATTCCTGCACTGGCAGTAGTAAGAGTCGGAGCGAAACCGGAAGATGAAACATATGAAAAAGCCATTTTAAAAAAAGCCGAGAAAACAGGTATAGATGTTGATCAGTATACACTGCCCGAAGAGGCATCCACAGAAGAGGTCGTTGAAATAATAAAAATGCTAAACAGGGATAAAGACATACACGGAATATTGGTAATGAGACCTCTGCCATTTGCCATAGATGATGAAAAGGTCTGTGGGGTGCTGGATGCCGAAAAGGACGTTGACGGAATAACAGAAAAGTCCATGGCAGCCCTTTATAGCGGCAAAGATGATTTTTTTGCTCCATGTACGGCGGCGGCCTGTATGGAGATACTGGAGTTTTACGATATGGATCCGGCGGGAAAGAAAAGCACTGTGTTAGGCCGAAGTAATGTGTCAGGAAGACCTCTGGCCATGCTGCTTCTTAAAGCTGATTCCACAGTGACTCTATGCCATTCAAAAACCCCGGATACAGCAGAAATTTGCAGAAAGTCTGAAATAATAATAGCTGCGGCAGGAAAAGCCGGCATGGCAGACAGATCATTTTTCAATAAAAATCAGATAGTGATAGATGTGGGTATAAATGTTTCCACTGACGGAAAGATCTGTGGAGACGTTGATACAGAAGCAGCTTTATCGGAAGTTCATGCGATAACCCCTGTCCCCGGGGGAGTGGGCAGCGTTACAGTAAGTGTTTTGATGCGTCATGTGGCGGAAGCTGCCATCAGCAGTTGCCAAAATCCCTATCCCCGATCATAAGATGCATGATCAATGTCCGTTTCCTTCATACCCTCTTTACCAATCAAACCTATATTATCGATGGTCTCTTCAATATCATCTTCTACTATGCCTTCACCGCATGGAAAGGTCATTTTTGATTTTGTCATTTCATGACCCATGATGGCAGCATCTATTGATGAGGCTATCTTTGCGGCACAGGATGATTTGGCTCCGTCACAGATTATACCGCTTACATTGGC
>DAIMEC010000024.1:0-12032 GCA_036725465.1 Bacillota bacterium
CTACCTATGCTGTCTGTCAGTTTTGCTATCCCGTCAACATTATGTGCTCCGTCAAGCACACATGGTATCCCAATATCTACGACTTCAAATCTCCCTTTCATAAAGGCCCCGGCCATACCTTTCCGGGTTTTTTCGGGGTTGACTTTTATTATACTATTTTTGTGTAAAATTTCAATAGCTGCAAGAGCTGTCAGGGCATTATCGACCTGGTGGAGTCCTGCCATTTTCAGTCTTATTTCTTTATATTCCGTGCCATTTATAAAGACATCAAAAACGCTTCCGCCGGGACCGCATTCCAATATCCGGTGCTTTGTTCTTTCCGCATCAAAAATACTGCTCCCCTTTTGACGGGCCACCTCTTGAAGCACTGCCTTTGCTTCACCTTTCACATTAATAACAACAGGTACACCTGATTTTATTATTCCGGCTTTTTCAGAGGCTATTTCCCTGATGGTGTCCCCCAGTCTGTCACCGTGATCATGGGAAATAGACGTGATCACCGATATCAAGGGATTTTTTATGATGTTTGTGGAGTCTCCCCTGCCTCCGAGTCCCACTTCCATTACCACAATATCCGGTTTCATTCTGGCGAAATACAAAAATGCCACTGCAGTCAGTATTTCAAATTCCGTAGGAGAATCATATCCGTTTTCCACCATTACACGGGATTTTGCTATCACCAGATCAGTACAGACCTCCAGCTCTTTTTCGGGGATCCTTTCCCCGTCATATTCGATCCTTTCGGAAAAGTCCTCAACAAAAGGCGAGTTATAGAGGCCTGCCCTATAACCGTTAGCTCTCAGCACCTCATATATGAATCTGCAGACAGAGCCCTTCCCGTTGGTTCCGGCCACATGGATGATCTTCAGCTCTTCCTGAGGATCTCCCAGAAGTTCCATGAGTTTTTCTATTCTTTCAAGACCCAGCACACTCCCGAATCTTTTGAATTTTGCTATTTTCTTTTCTGCATTCATTTTTTCTTTTTGCTTTCTGTATAGGCAAGCCTTTCACAAACTTTGTCAAACATAGATCTGTATTTAACCAGTTTTTCTTTTTCTTTTGATATGACTTCTTCCGGTGCTTTGCTGACAAATCCCGGGTTAGCCAGTTTCTTCTCTATTCGCTGCACCTCATTTTTTAACCTGTCCTTTTCTTTTACCAGTCGCAGGGTCTCCGCATCATAATCAATAAGTTCATCGGAAGGAATGAATATTTCAGCCCCTCCCGTAACTGAAGACATGGAATCTTCGGGAATATCCTCTTTGTCCTCAATAAATGATATATTCGTTATATTTGCCAGCTTTTTTATGTACCTTTCACCTGCTCTGGCGGTTTGCTGCAAATGTCCGTAAGACAGTATAACAAGGCTCAGTTTCTTTGAAGGGGGAGCTTCAACTTCTGCTCTTATATTCCTTACTGCCCTTATTATTTCCATGGCCATTTCAAGCTTTTTTGTTTCTTCCGGATAAAGTTCTTTGTTTTCGTAAGAAGGCCAGTGGGACTTCATAAGGAACTTCCCGGGATCTTCATTTGTGTTCCCGTTGCCCGGAAGAGCACCCCATATCTCCTCGGTTATGAAAGGCATAAAGGGATGCAGGATTTTGAGCATATCTTTCAATACATGGATCAGTACGCCTCTTACAACTTGTTTGTCCCCTTCATCGCTGCCGTAAAGCCTTCCTTTGGCTATCTCGATATACCAGTCACAATATTGGTTCCATATGGCTTCATAAACTTTTTGGCCCGCCTGACCCAGATCGAATTTTTCCATGGTTTCTGTGACTTTTTTTATTGTATCGTTTGTGGCCGATATGATCCATTTGTCTTCAGGCTGAAGGTGCCTTTCGCTTTCAGCATCTATAGTCGCCACAGGAAGGAATTTGCCTTCTTCATCTTTGATGTTCATTATGACGAATCTTGATGCATTCCAAAGTTTGTTGGCAAAGTTTCTGGCCATTTGAAGACGTTCTTCCTGGAATCTCATGTCATTCCCCGGGGTTATGCCTGTGGCCAGCATAAATCTCAAAGCATCCGCACCGAACTCATGTATGACTTCAAGGGGATCGATTCCGTTTCCCAGGGACTTGCTCATTTTACGTCCATCATGATCTCTTACAAGTCCATGTATGAATACATGTTTAAAAGGAACCTCTCCTGTTATCTCCATAGCGGAAAAAACCATCCTTACTACCCAGAAGAATATGATGTCATATCCTGTTACCATGGTCGATGTGGGATAAAAATATCTCAAGTCCTTTGTGTCATCGGGCCAGCCCAGGGTCGAAAGGGGCCACAATGCCGATGAAAACCATGTGTCAAGGACATCTTCGTCCTGATGCATCCTTTTGCTGCCGCATTTTTCACAGCTTTCAGGCTTATCGGCGGCAACATTTATCTCTCCGCAGTCTTCACAGTACCATGCCGGTATCCTGTGACCCCACCAGAGCTGTCTTGAAACACACCAGTCTCTTATGTTTTCCAGCCAATGCAGATATGTTTTTTCAAATCTCTCCGGCACATGTATCAGTTCACCATCCTTTGCCGCTCTCATGGCCGGCTTTGCCAGTTCTTCCATTGCCACGAACCACTGGTCAGAAAGCATGGGTTCAACTGCAGTACCACACCTGTAGCATCCTCCAATGGGTATTTCTATTTCTTCTGTTTTTACAAGATATCCACCCTTTTCAAGATCCGCGACCCATTCCTTTCTGCATTCGTATCTGTCCATTCCTTTATATTTTCCTGCCAGCGAGTTCATCTTTGCATTCTCATCTATACAGGATAATCTTTCCAGACTGTGTCTTTCGCCCACTTCAAAATCAGAAAAATCATGTGCCGGAGTTATTTTTACGGCACCTGTTCCCTTTTCCGGATCCGGGTAAGTATCTGCTATGACCGGGATCTCTCTGTTTACTATGGGAAGAAGGACTTTTTTGCCTACCATGTCCTTGTATCTTTCATCTGACGGATGCACTGCTATCGCCACATCACCGAACATTGTCTCCGGTCTTGATGTGGCAACGACCATATCTTTTCCCCCATCCTTTGACGGATATCTAAAGTACCAGTAAGCACCCTTTTTGTTTTCATGCTCTACTTCGGCATCCGAAATAGATGTACCGCACTCAGGACACCAGTTTATGAGACGATTGCCTCTGTATATGAGCCCCTTGTTGTAAAGACGAACAAAAAACTCATTTACTGCTTTGTTGCATCCCTCATCCATGGTGAACCGCTCTCTGCTCCAGTCACAGGAGTCACCCAGTTTTCTGCATTGACGCGTTATTTTACCGCCATATACTTTTTTCCATTCCCATGCTCTTTTCAGGAACTCTTCTCTTCCTATCTCTTCTTTTTCTTTGCCTTCCTCTTCTCTGATTTTTTCTACTACCTTCACTTCTGTAGCAATACTGGCATGGTCGCTTCCCGGGAGCCAGAGAGCAGAAAACCCCTGCATTCGCTTCCATCTTGTGAGTATGTCCTGAAGAGTCTGATCAAGAGCATGCCCCATGTGCAACTGGCCTGTGATATTGGGCGGTGGCATAACTATAGTATAAGGAGTTTTGTCCGGATCTCTTTCAGCTTTGAAAGCTCCGCTTTTTTCCCATCTCTCATATATACGCTCTTCAAAATCCTTTGGGTCATAGGTTTTGGCAATATTGATTTCTTTTTCTATCATTATATCTGCTCCTTTTTTATAAAAAAATGTCCTTTTAATGCTTTTTGCAATAAAAGGACGAAATATTTTCCGCGGTACCACCTTTATTCCATACATATCAGGATAATACATATGGCTCTTTAAACTGCAAGGCTCACAGGTAACCTTCGGAAAATTCTTTTCCCGGAAATCTTTCAGCCACGGATCTCCTTCTCTGATGGGCAGTTTTTTCCCTACTCCTCCCGCTCTTCGCCTTTTATTCGATTATGAAGTAAGTATAGGGCATTTCAATGGATTGGTCAAGAATTTTGTCGCTGCCGCGCATTTTTTATAGCCGGTTTTTGTTTTCAAAAAAAGCAGCTTATTATACTTAGTCACTTGCTCTAAAAAAGTGCTTTGAATCTTTCAGTGATGCCCTCTATGCCATTCTTGATCCCCGCACCTTTGCCCGGGGACCTTTTATCTGCAGTGCCACATTTTGAACAGTTATCTTTTTTTTCTATGCCGTCTACCCTGATTACAAACTGCACCATACTGACTTTTGTATTTTTCTTTGAAACAAAGGATGTGGCTCTGTAATCTGATTTGTCATATTCGGCAATGACACTTTCTATCTTTTCCGCTATCAAAGAAGGTATCCCGGATGTTTTCTGATACAGCCCGGTTGCGCCTTCTTTTAGTGCCGATGACCCCTTGGTACTTTCCGATATCCCTTCAGTATACGAAAGCAGTCCCGAATGGAAAAGCGAATAGTTTTCATTCAGAAGGGATATATTCTGCTGAAGCTCATCTATGCCTTCCCCGGCTGCCCCAAGAGCCAGCGAAGATGAGGCAAAGACTTCTGAAACATCAGCACTGCCATAAATGCTTTTTACTATCTGTGCTTTGTCATAGGTGTCTATCAGCGTATTCAGGTTTGTTATATCCTCTTCCGTGGCCTGACCGTTATCTCTGGCATATGTTAAGGCCCCTATCAGGTCATCCATATCCTCCTGTCCAAGGTCATCTGCCGGTATATCGTTTATCGCTTCTCCCAAAGTGTCGTTTGCGTTATCAAGAGCATCGGCCAATAAGCCAAGGGCCTCCGCATCAAACCCACCCTGTCCAGCTGCCAGGGAATTATTTATTATTTGCAGTGCACTCTTTATTTTTTCAGAACTGCCAATTAGCTGTGAAGAACCCGCGTCGATTTTTTTGAGTCCTTTCTCGAATTCTCTGACTCCCTGCTCCAGTTGTCCTATGCCGTATACGATGGATGTCATACCCTTTTCCAGTGATGACATATCCGGTATTTCAATACCAACTGAAAAAGGCAGTGCTGTTATGTCTATGCCTTCCATGCTGAAAGCCGAAGAATCCGTGGTGAGTGATACGATATCTTCCTTGCCGGGCATGATTGAGAATGATACGATTTTATCATTTCCCGAATTGGCAAAAGTCCCTCCTGATGCCTTTATTTTTTTACATTTTTCTGCATCCAGCTTAATGGATATCTGCAGCATATAGTTTTCAAAATATGAGGGGTCGACATTTTGGTTTTTTTCTGTTGTGATCTGTATCCTTACATTGCCTGTAGCGCCGGAAAGAGCGCCCGGACTGACCGTCTCCCCATTAAGAAAATACTTGACGTCTATATTCCAGGGGAGGTCATTTTTCTTTATCTGGCCTTTATAATAAAATCTGCCTTCACCTACATCGGCTGTTATCATTCCTCCGTTATTTTTGATCTTTTTTGCACTTGTCAGATTTGTTACAGAAGAATAATCTCCGTAATCTGTTATTTTCCCTGCCCTTTCTGTCTCAAAAATATTCACCGCATATATGTCTTTCACATTTCCGGAAACAGAAAGATCGCCGTAAATGACTTCTTCCTTTGGTGAGGGTTTTGCTCCTGTTATCTGGGCGATCACAGGCACAGACATGGTTATCAGAAAAATCACCATTGTGAAAAACACCGTTATAAGCATATGTTTCTTATGTATTTTACTTTTCCTCCGGATCATTTTTCACTTCTCCTTTTTTAAAAAATCTGATTTATAAGTAGTGGCTCCCAATGGTTTGTCCAGCATCATCAAGAGGGCCGGCAGGAAGCAGACTACAATTATCAATGACAGTATCGCTCCTCTTCCCAAAAGGATCCCCATTTCTGCAACCATCTGATTGCTGGATAACGCTCCCAGTACGAATCCCGCCGAAGACAGTATTACGGCTGATAACAGTATGGACCTGAACCTTTCCGCCAGAGACTCTTTCATTGCCTCTTTTGGATACATGCTTTTTCTTTTTTTCTTATAAGTGTCTGTCAGCAGTATGGCATAGTCCACCGTGGCTCCCAGCTGCACTGTATTAACTATAAGATAACCTATATAATTCATGGGACTGCCTTCGAAATAAGGGATGGCAAGATTCACCCATATTGCCGCTTTTATGGAAAGCACCAGCAAAACCGGAATAAGAAGAGACCTGAAGGTTATCATGATAACAAGTGCAATGGCCAATACAGCAATAATATTCACCCTTCTATTATCCAGGGTGACCACATCTTTCATGTCTCTTAAATTGGCGCTCTCCCCGCAAAGATATACATTTGTCCCATAGTACTTTTCTGCCGTTCTTCTCACCTCGTCAACTGTGGTGAATGCCTCTTCCCCTTCTGCGGAAGTACTGGTATATACAACTATCCTGGAATGATGTTTTGAATAAAAGCCCGATGCTATTTCTTCACCTATATATTCATCGGGTATCTGTGCTCCTACTGAAGAAACATATGAAACCACTTCTGTTACATTTTCTTTTTTTTCAAGTTCGCTGCAAAGCTGTACCTCTTTCCCGACTTCTCCTTTTGGCAGAAGAATAACGATAGCCGTTGAGTCTCCGAAAACTTCTTTTACAGATGCTTCGTCCTCTCCTGTCCTCTGCCCTTCAACCACCCCGGTACTTTCATAAAGGAATTCATTGCTGTTTTGTGCCAGCCAGCAGGGATATATTATTATAGCCATTAATATCAGACTTGCTGTACTTATTTTCATAAAGGCCCTGCTGGAACCCGACATCTCAGGCAGTATCCTTTTATGCTTTGTTCTTTTGATCATCTTGAGACAGCAAAGCGTAAGGGCCGGCAGGAATACAAGGACCGAAACAAAACTGAATATTATTCCCTTTGCCAGGTTGAATCCCAGATCAGCTCCTATTTCAAAATCCATAAATGTCAGAGCAACAAATCCGAAAAGGGTGGTGGCAGAGCTGGCGGCAATGGCGGGGAAGGATTTTTTCATTGCGGCTATCATTGCTTCTTCAGGATCATCTTTTTGCTTTTGCATTTCGGAAAATCGGTGCAAAAGAAATATTGCATAATCCAGGGAAACTGCCAGTTGAAGTATCGGTGTCACGGACTGGGTTATATATGACACCTCACCGATCAAAAGGTTCGTCCCCATATTTATTATTACGGAAACTCCAATGGCAAGAAGAAAAAGAATCGGCTCTATCCATGAAGTAGTGGTAAGTATGAGAAGCAGCAATATGATCGGCAACAGTATAATTGTAGCTTTAAGCGTTTCCCACACCGTGGCCGTCTGTACGCTGGCCAGAGCCAGAGCATTTCCCTCCAGTGCATTTCTTTCTCCGATAACTTCATATACCTTTGAGGTTATTTCCAGTTCCCTGCCCTCTTCAACTGCGAATGATATGAGGGCATTTCCGTTTTTATAGTATTTGTCGCTTGTTTCTTTGTCTGCTATTTCAAGAGGCTTTTTTATATCAGAAACATCATCAAGCCATATCACATCAGATATACCGTCTATGTTTTCAATTTCATTTTTATATTCCAGGGCTTCTCCCACTGTAACATTTTTTAGCATCACTCTGGCATTGGGAACAGCCTGATCAAATTCATTTTCCATTATTTTCAGAGCTTTTGTCGACTTTGATTCTTCCGGAAGATAGTCGGTGAGATCATAATTGACATACACTCCAAAAAAAGAAACAGCACATATGGCAGTAAATATTATAAATACAACAACCACAAATTTTCTTTTTTTTACTATGATCCTGCCGATATGTTCCATTAATGTCTTTCCTTCTGCCGGGACTTGACCTTTTATATATCTTTATATCACTTCCATATAGTCTTTATATTATATGCCATATTTATAATAATACAATGATAAAATCACTTTAATATATGTATTTTTAGACCGTTTCTTCCTGTATCTCTTGTGCCCTTTCCGATACCGGTTTTATATATATCTTTGTCCTCCGGTTTTTTTCTGTATTAGGCCCCTGAACCTTTCAATATACCCAGCCCTCCCGGTGTTACCATTTCTGTTTCTATTTCATCTTGGACAAATCTGTACCCCGTTCCTTTCATCATGGCACGGACTGCAGGCACCGGCACCGGTATCCTGCCATGGTCGCAGTCAATATGGCCAAATCCGTCATGGATCTCAGAACAGTAAATATTATCGGGATAAAGGTTTGACAATGCAGCAGAAACTCCCACTACATTTATTATCGCCCTGTCTCTTCCCAGTTCATGAAAATGTACGGTGTCCATGCTTTTTCCGTGAACTTCCGCCTCTGCTTCTGCTATAACAGTATATATTTTGAGTGCCCTTCTCTTTGTATTATCATCAAGACCGCTTTTTCTCAAAATATCTTCAATTTCCCTGAAGCTTCTTTTTGTATTATGGTCACATAGATTCTTTTTTTTCTTTTTTACTATTTCATTCGGTCTTTCACATATATTCAGTTTGTCTGTCTCCCGCAAAACAAAATCTCTGTCTGCTCCCAGGTCCAGCAGAGCCAGAAGCACCATGTCTGTACTGATTCCGTTGCTGCAGTCAAAATATAGATCCATTTTTTTGTCCTCTCCGTAAAAACGGGCATGCATTACTGCATGCCCGCAAAAAAGATTTAGTGTTTTTTAGTCAATATCATCTATCTTATCAGCAAGAGATCTCATTGAGGATACTTCCTTGGATATCTCAGCTTTCAGATCTACAAGTGCTTCGTCAAGAGCCGCTTTATATACTTCTTTTGCTGCTTTGTAATCTATCTTTTCTCCTGCGGCATCCTTTCTGACCAGATCATAGGTGGTATCCCCTACCCAGTAAACCGGCGGCAGCTTGTCTGTAAAGAACTGTCTTTTCCCTGTCCATTTAGTATCGTCATACTGTATAAGGGTCTGTCCGGCCACTTCTTTGGAGAACAGATAGTAGTTGTAATCCATTCCGCCGTTCAATTGCCAGGCCATATCCAGCGCTCCGTTTTCTTTTTTTGTCCAGGTCTTTTGTTTGTCCAGTCCATCCATTACTCCCTGAAGGATACCTATGTTATTGTCTACCAGGGCATGTCTTATCGCCAGTCCCCAGGTATCTGTTCCGATAAGTTCTTTCTGGATCTCCTTATAAACTTCCCTTACCTGCTTGTTAAGTTCAGCACCTTCTTCTCTGCACTGCTTTATGCCCTCTTCATCTTCTTCCGCAACAAGTTTTTCGTAATTTACATTTACCTGCTGCATCTTATCATAAAGTACCTCGCATGCTTCACGAAGGTCAGCAAGTTCAGCCTTGTATCCTTCTATATCCGCATCCGCTTCTTTGGCTGTATCTTCATTCAGAGCTTCTTCCAAATCATCGCATGTAGCACGAAGATCCAGTTCCATGGCCGGCATTTTGTCAGTATATACAAGCATTGCTCCGTAGAAGTTTGCATTTGAAACATATACATCCTTGTCCCATGTATCCTTTGTATCGAACTGGGTATGATATGTAGTGGCCGAGAAATCTCCGCTCTGGAATCCATTAAGTATATATGGAACTCCTGCCCACCTGTATGAAACACCGTCTTCCATTGTGTCAGAGTCTACCGTTTTAGCCTTTATCCTCTTTATATGACCTGACCTAACTACCAGACCGGAATCATCAACAAAGTTTTTCACAAAAGTACTTAATTCGGGAACTGTTACAGCAAATATCTTATCTGTTCCGTCATCTTTTGCATTCAGTTCAAAATTGAAAAGACTTTTGGTCTTTGCAGGCCATTCGGGCTTGCCCCGGGTAACCATTCCCCAAGCTCCGGTGGTCCAGTCATCCTGAGCATTTGAAAGTCCCCATTCTTCCGAACCATGACAAACAAAGACGAGATCGTTTTCAGGTTCATAGCCCGAATCTTTAAGGGCTTTGGCCATTGAAAGAACGGTACCTATGGCAATGCTGTCATCCTGGAATCCGAACCAGTATTTATCATAATGTGCAGAAACGATAGTCTGCTGATCGGAATCCTTTCCTTTTATTTTGCCCACTACATTATAAGTGGTGCCTGTTCCCTTTTCTACAACTGCATCTATCATAAGTGTCGCTTTTTTGTTACCGTCTTTTATTGCTTTTTTGATCTTCTTTGCTTCATTGGCACTTATGGCAGCAGTGGGAAGGAGATCATCACAGCATACATCCTGAACATTTATTGTGTCTTTATTTAGTTCTCCGTATCCACTGTTTGCATAAGACACTACTGCTGCCGCTCCCTTTTGATAGGCCTGTCTTATATAGCCGTCTATCCATGATTCATTAGCCTGATCTACCTGAACCAGCACTATTTTGCCGGCCACGTTTTTGCCTTCATAATCAGCTTCAAATCCTGTCTTGCAGTCAACTATTTCTGCTGTTATGCCATCTTCCCCGGTACCGGTCTGCTGATATGAGGCCGGCATAAGATTTATCTTCGTTCCTTCAACAGTCAGTTTGGAATCATTGAACTGGAACTTGTCACAAGGTACACCGACCTTTTCAACATCTTCAAGTCCGATATTTTCCATTTCTTCCATCAGATAATCGGAACATGCGTGTTCCGCATCCGAACCCGCACTTCTCCATCCAAGCTCATTGTCAAAATACTCTTCGTCATAAGCAAGGGTTTTGGCTATCCCATAAGCATATTTGGAGTCCACATTATCCAAGTAATCCTGCACGTCCCCGGCGAATGAATAATCGGAAGTGATTTTTGTCTGGAAGGTATCTTCCTTTGCCTCCTCTTTCTCACCGCATGCTGCAAACGTCCAAACTACCATGGATAAAGCAATAGCGATACAGACCAACTTTTTGAATTTCATGCTAACCTCCTTATAAATAAAATATAACTACAATATTAACTTTTTTCACTTATAAATGTATCCTTTTATTTCCTTTTCATAAAGGTCGTAATCATCATCGGGAACCGGCTGTAAGTCAATATTTTCGAATTCTTCCCTATGGGTGTCATACTGATCGTAAAATCCCAGCTCAGCTCTGTAGACTTCACCGGTCTCCGTATCATAAAGACGGTCATAGCCCATGGTAGCATCGCTTCTTTTCTGTGAAAGAGCATCATTGACTCTCTGCCTGTTTGACCATGCTTCGTTATATGAGTCTGCCGCTTCCGAAAGAGTGCGGCCCACCTGCAGTGCCATTTCAGTTCCCCAGCGGCTCCTGGCAACTCCCTGCTCTACATATCTGTCTGTATATCTAAAGCTTGACAGGCTTTTGAGAAGAGTGTCCTTGAGCTGATAAAATTCATCGGCCGGAGCGCTTATTCCGGTTATGACATATACGGTATAGTAACCCGCATCCACATCATACATATAGCTGGTCATGGTATCTGCCACACCTGCCGCAAAAAGACCTTCGCAGGGTATGTCATCATTCTTGAACAAAACCCTCAGTATGGAATCTTCAATACAGTTTGAGGCGATCGGCGAGTTCCTGGGTGTGGTCTCAAGGATCTCCAGATCATTAAAAACAGGAAAATCATGATCAATTCCATATTTTTTTGCGTATGATGTAAATTCATCAAAAGTATTGTAAAACTCCTCTGTGGTAGCCGGCGAAAGCACGGGTGCATCCGCATATACTCCCGCATCTGCATATCCTCCCTCGGCCATATACCTGTTCCATGCTTCTTTCCCTTCACTGCTTTTCATGAAATACTTCATGTTGCCGTAAAAAAATATCTGCCTTGAAGGTTTATCCGGATCATATGCACGAAAACCGAAATTTTCATATTCTCCTACCGTATGTATCTCCCAGCCCTTTGGCAGCTTCATGCTAAAAAAATCTCCGTCATAAGACTGAAGCTTAGCATTGACTTCGGGTGCCGGATCTATCTTGAGTTCGTTTCCGCCAGTTGAAGAACAAGCAGAAAAAATCATAGCAATAATCAATACCCCTAACCACAATATACTTTTTGTTCTCATAGTATTCTCCTTTTTACATACAAAACATTTTCGGTATATACTATATTAAATCACTAATTTCAGAATATTTCAATAAATATTATGCTGTTTTTTCACGTCAATTTTGCGTTCAGGAAAAATGGCTCTTCCCCAGCATTCAACCAG
>DAIMEC010000025.1:0-11768 GCA_036725465.1 Bacillota bacterium
CTCAGAATGGCAGAACTGACCATTGATATGACATATGGAAGTGCTCTGTTTCAGGTGGCGCAGGATCTGAAAAAAGAGAAAAAGATCCTGGAAGATGCTGAAGGTGTTCTTTCGGTACTCCAAAAAGAAAAAGAACTTAACGCATTTATCGATAATCCCACAGTTCCGGCAGAAGAAAAAAAAGAAGCAATCAAAAAAATTTTTGAGCAGAACATATGCAAGGAACTGCTTAATCTTCTTTATGTTCTGGTGGATAAACGGAGAACAAGACATTATCCCAAAATAATAAGATATTACAAAGGTCTTGTTAATAAAAAAGAAGGTTTTGCATACGGGACCGTTTTCTCGGTCAATCCTCTGACAAAGAAACAGATAAAGGATTTTGAAAGCAAAACCGAAGTACTCATGAACAGCAGAGTAAAGCTTGAAAATATAACAGACGCTTCCCTTATCGGAGGAGTAAAGATCCTTATAAACGGCAAAATAATAGATGCTTCTTTGCGGAAGAGACTCAATGATTTGGAAAACATTCTGAAATAAGCAGGAGGAAATCAAATGAATTTAAGACCCGAAGAAATAAGTGCGGTCATAAAAGAACAAATCAAGAACTATGAAAACCAGCTTGATGTTTCAGATTTCGGTACCGTAATACAGGTAGGAGACGGGATCGCCAGAGTATACGGACTTGATAACTGTATGTCCGGAGAACTTCTGGAATTTCCCGGAGGCATATACGGAATGGCACTAAACCTGGAAGAAGATAATGTGGGAACAGTAATACTGGGATCTGACAAGGAAATAAAAGAAGGGGATATAGTAAAGCCAACCAAAAGGGTGGTAGAGGTACCGGTGGGCGAAGAACTGATCGGCAGAGTAGTAAATTCTCTGGGTCAGCCATTAGACGGCAAAGGACCGATCAAAACCGGCAGGACCCGCCCCGTGGAAAGCCCGGCCCCGGGCGTTCTTCAGAGACAGTCGGTAAAAGAGCCTCTGCAGACCGGTCTTAAAGCAATAGATTCAATGATACCCATAGGTAAAGGTCAGAGAGAGCTTATTATCGGCGACAGGCAGACCGGCAAAACCGCCATAGCCATCGACACCATACTTAATCAGAAGGATGAAGATGTCATTTGCATATATGTTGCGATAGGCCAGAAAAAATCCACGGTGGCGCAGCTGGTACAGGCCCTGGAGAGCAAGGGCGCAATGAGGAACACTATCATAGTATCTGCCACAGCCAGTGACGTGGCGCCTCTTCAGTACATAGCTCCCTATGCGGGATGCGCCATGGGAGAGTATTTCATGTATATGGGAAAGCATGTTCTTGTTATATATGATGACCTTTCAAAACATGCGGTGGCTTATAGAGCCATGTCACTGCTGCTTAGAAGACCGCAGGGAAGAGAAGCTTATCCCGGAGATGTATTTTACCTTCACAGCAGGTTGCTGGAAAGAGCGGCAAAGCTTTCAGATGAACTTGGGGGAGGTTCTCTTACGGCTCTCCCGATTATTGAGACCCAGGCGGGAGATGTTTCGGCATATATACCGACTAATGTAATATCCATTACAGACGGCCAGATATTCCTTGAGACGGAATTGTTCTTCACGGGGCAGAGGCCTGCCATAAATGCGGGTATTTCGGTATCCCGTGTGGGAGGCGATGCTCAGATCAAAGCCATGAAAAAAGTTGCCAGCAAGGTAAAGCTGGAGTTGGCCCAGTACAGAGAACTGGCCAGCTTCTCACAGTTTGGTTCCGATGTGGATGCAGATACAAAAGCCAGGCTGGATCACGGGGAAAGACTTATGGAGATCATAAAGCAGGGACAATACAAACCCCTTCCCGTAAGCCACCAGGTAATGATCATATATGCGGCTGTAAACGGATATCTCAAAGATGTTCCGGTTGAGAGTATACAGGCGTTTGAAAAAGCTTTTTATGAGCACATGGACACTCATCACCCGCAAATAGGAAAAGAACTTGTAGCAAAGGGAGAACTGTCAAAGGAAAATGAAAGTGCTCTTGTAAGTGCCCTTGAAGATTTCAAGAGGATAACAGATTTTTCCGTGAAACCCGAAAATCCGGTATTAGAAAAAGAGATCGGCGATGATTCAGATGAGCAGTGCGTATGCGAGCCCGGAGCGGATGAAAAGACCAGCAAAAAAGCATTGAAACAAGCCGCAAAAGCCGAAAAAAAAGCAGCAAAAGAAGCAAAGAAGGCTGACAGGAAAAAGGAGTAGCAAATGGCATCAAGTGATATGCAGGATGTCAAAAGGCGCATAAAAAGTGTAACCAGCATGGAGCATATAACAAATGCAATGAAGCTGGTTTCGGCAGCAAAACTCAGGAGAGCCAAAGCGACTTTTGAAAAAACAAATGAATATTTTCACTTCATAACTCAGTCCATTGCAGAGGTGTTCAATAATGCCTCTGAGGTACCTGACAAATATCTTACAGGAAACAGGGAAATAGTAAATACCTGTTATATTATTGTAACCAGTTGCAGGGGTCTTTGCGGAAGCTTCAATTCAAATATAATAAAAGAAGCGGAAACAGAGATGAAGTCCGATCCCGAAAAACCTGTTATCGTGGCCATTGGAACCAAGGGCAGAGATTATTTTGCAAAAAGGGATTATGAAATAAAAAATCAGTATCTGGCACCGCCTGAAAGCATTTCTTTTCTTGAGACTAAACAGATAAGTGAGCCAATAATAGAAATGTATAATTCCGGGGAAATAGATGAGGTGGTTCTAATATATACATCATATGTCAGTACCCTCGAACAGAGAGTCAAAAATGTGACCCTTCTGCCCTTTGAAATGGAAAAGGATCCGGATATCATGAGATACGGAAAAGAAGTTGAATATGAACCTTCGGTAGAAGAAGTATTCAATTACCTGGTGCCCAAATATGTTGAAATAATGATATACGGCGCTGTTGTTGAATCAGCCACATGCGAACATGCGGCCAGAAGAATGGCTATGGAGAACGCAACAGATAATGCAAGAGATATGTTAAGCGATTTATCGCTGTTTTATAACAGGGCGAGACAATCGGCAATAACAGATGAAATAATAGAGATAGTAGCTGGTTCAGAAGCTCAAAAATAGGAGGTAGTTCAAGGTGAACAAAGGAATCATACATCAGATAATAGGTCCTGTTATCGACATAAAATTTGATCCGGAAAAAATGCCGGAACTTCTTAATGCCATAAACATACCGTTCGGTGAAAAGAAGATAGTCGCTGAAGCGGCCCAGCATATAGGAGATGACGTAGTAAGATGCGTTGCACTTTCCTCTACAGACGGTCTTACAAGAGGAATGGAAGCCCACGATACAGGAGGTCCCATAAAAGTCCCTGTGGGCAAAGAAGTACTGGGAAGGCTTTTTAATGTAATAGGTGAAACTATAGATGACAAAGGACCTGTTAATACAAAAGAGACATCTTCGATACACAGACCGGCTCCGGATTTTGAAGAGCAGGACACATCCTCTAATATATTTGAAACAGGTATAAAAGTAATAGATCTGATAGCTCCATATACAAGAGGCGGTAAAGTAGGTCTTTTCGGAGGTGCGGGCGTAGGCAAAACAGTTCTTATACAGGAGCTTATCAGCAATATCGCCAAAGAGCACGGCGGCATTTCAGTATTTGCAGGGGTGGGAGAACGTACCCGTGAAGGTAATGACCTTTATTATGAAATGATCGAATCCGGTGTAATAGAAAAAACCGCAATGGTTTTCGGACAGATGAACGAGCCTCCCGGGGCAAGAATGAGAGTGGGGCTTACAGGCCTTACAATGGCTGAATATTTTAGAGATACAGAGGGGCAGGATGTACTTCTCTTTATAGATAATATATTCAGATTTACACAGGCAGGCTCTGAAGTTTCGGCATTGCTGGGACGTGTACCTTCGGCAGTTGGGTATCAGCCAACTCTTGCTACGGAGATGGGGGCCCTTCAGGAAAGGATAACTTCTACGAAAAAAGGTTCGATAACTTCAGTACAGGCCATATATGTGCCTGCAGATGACTTGACTGATCCCGCTCCGGCTACGACATTTGCACATCTTGATGCCACTACAGTACTTTCCAGAGCTATAACGGAGCTGGGTATTTATCCGGCGGTGGATCCCCTTGATTCATCTTCAAGAATAATGGATCCCCTTATAATAGGGGAAGAGCATTATAATACCGCAAGAGGAGTACAGGAAGTGCTCCAAAAGTATAAGGATCTTCAGGATATAATAGCAATACTTGGCATGGATGAGCTTTCTGATTCGGATAAACTGGTCGTTAACAGAGCAAGAAAGATACAGCGTTTCATGTCACAGCCCTTCAGTGTTGCAGAGCAGTTTACAGGAACACCCGGGAAATATCTGCCTCTCAAAGAAACCGTAAGAGGGTTCAAAGAGATACTTGAAGGCAAGCATGATGATATACCGGAAAATCTCTTCCTGTTTGCAGGAGGGATAGACGAAGTCGTTGAAAGACACGAAAAGGGTAATAAGAATGGCTAGAAGCATAAAACTTGATGTCATAACACCTTCAAAAAGGTTTTACAGCGGAGATACGGAGCTTGTCATAGTAAGGACCCTTCTGGGAGACGAAGGTTTCATGGCAGGGCATTCCTGGGCATGCAAACTTCTTGATTACGGCGAATTGTGGATAAAGGAAGCCGGAGAAAGGGATTTCAGAGTCGCTGCTGTTTCAGGTGGATTTGTTGATGTCAAGGACAGCATAATAATATATACGGATGCGGCAGAGTGGTCTGATGAGATCGATACAGAAAGATGTATGAACATGAAAGAAATGGCGGAATCCTGGCTCTGCAGCGAAGAGGAGCATGACCCCAATGATGTGACGAAAGCCAAGATAGCCTTGACAAAGGCAATAGTAAGAATGAATGTGGCTGAAGGAGGTCGCCGCAGAAAAAGACCTTAGGGAGATGATCCTATGAAAAGAAAGGCACTTTTTATCCTATTTACTGCATTTATGATGTCGTTTATTTTGGCAGGATGCGGAGAAGATGAAGACGCAACAGAAGAAAAAGGGACACTGTCGGGAAATATAAGCATAGTTGCTCAGAAAGGGGCCCCGACAGAAACTTTGAATGCTCTGGGCAGTGATTACGATATAACATCATATTATGATCATATATCAGTAGAAGCTAAAATAGCCGACGGTGATTTTGATGCAGCCATCGTATCAACAAATACTGCCGCACAGCTTTATGAAAAAACAGACGGGAATGTTATCGCAGTCAGTCCCGTTGTAATGGGAGATCTTTATATAGTTTCAAATGGTATCAGTATACCCGATGACGGCATTTCATTTTTGAGGGGCAAGACCATAATAGGATGCTGTGAGGGAGGTACCGGAGAATATGCTCTAAAGAAGCTTCTGGAAGACAATTATATAAACACGGAATATGGAATAAGTTTCGAGTGGGTATCAAGACCGCAGGATGTAAAAGAAGCACTGAAGGAGCCATATACGGTGGCACTGCTGCAGGAACCCTATGCATCGGAAGCGGCAAAAAGCATCAAAAATGCGGAAAAAGCCGTTGAATTGGACAAACTCTGGGAGGAAACATATAATTCCCATATACCGACAGATGTTCTTGTTGTGAGCAGATCCTTTGCAGAAAAAAGGGAAAAAGACCTGAAAATATTTTTGGCGGAATATGAAGATTCCCTTGATAAAGCAATAGAAAACACAAAATCCAAGCTGGTGCTTTATGCAAGAAGTAACAGAGGTGAGATGCTTATCAAGAATTATATAAATGTCATGGAAGAGTTCGATTTGGAATCCTTGGGGGGAAAAGCACCGAAAAGTGATTTTTATTACGGCATATAGTCATTAAAGAAAAAAGGAGAATTATATATGGCAGGACCAATATCAATAAAACTTAAAGAAACCATATCAATAAATGAACTTGCAGAGCTGGTTGAAAAAAACTGGAATGAAGAAAAATACGGGAAAGCGTCTCTGGTTGAATTCAGAGACAAACCCTATATACATCTTGATGGGAGTGACTGGTTCAATGTTTTGGTATATCCGGGCAGAAAGAAAGTCACTGTACAGTCTCTTCCCGAGAATGGTCAGATAGTACTTACCAAAGAAGGGAAAAAACAAATGAAAATGGTCAACAAGGAAATCCTCCCAAAGGTCGCCGAAGGGTTCCGCGAAATATTATCTGATATCCTCAAATAAATATTTCTCCCGCAGCAAGTATCATTCCTGTGCCGCCTATTTGTATTTTGAGAAAAAAATCATCTTTTTTAGAGTCCCTGTTGTTTTCATAACGGGGCACTTTTTTGATGTGGCTCAATATCCTTGAGGGCCTTCCCATTGATTCACCCTGGATGAAAACCGAGTCCTGTCCGTCTTTTACAAGATCATGAAGGAAAAGGTAGTAAGTCAGAGCTCCGTTTGCCGTCCCGGTGGCCGCTTCTTCGTTTATATCATAAAGGGGAGCAAAATTCCTGCAGTGTGCTGTGATATCATCTTCTGCCGTATCAAGGGTGAAAGCATGTACTCCCGTCACTTCATATTCCTCTGAAAATCTGGAAAGAGCGTCAAAATCAGGATCAATATCAAAAAGTGTATTTCTGTCCGAAACCGGAAGAAGGATATCCGGAAGACCCGTAGAAATTATCATCGGAAGGAGTTTTTTCTTATCTCCGGGGCTTTGGTGAATAAAAACTTCGCCCACAGGAATACCCATAATATCAAAAAGTGTTTCAGTCTCTGTTTTCCCGCTGATGGTCTTTATGTGCTCGGGAATCGCCATTTCCATCATAATAAAATCTTTTTGTGCTGATATTTCAAGATCTCCCGCAAGAGTATGATTCATATACTTCTGTTCTTTTGATAGTATGCCTTCTTTGAGCATCACATAGAAGGCGCCGATAGTTGCGTGTCCGCAAAGATCCACTTCGGCAGCAGGCGTAAAATATCTTGTGTGGAATTCCTTTTCATTAAGTCTTTTGACAAATGCCGTCTCGGAGTATCTTAGTTCCGCTGCGGTTTTTTGCATCAATGATGCAGAAGGAAAATCATCTCCTTCAGGTATTATAACAACTCCCGCAGGGTTGCCCCCGAAGGCGGCGGAAGAAAAAGCATCAACTATGTAAAACTTCATATAAATATACCTCCAACAGAATAAACTATAAACGCAACTATCCATGCAACGGTAGTCTGAAAAAGAACCACCAGGATCGCATGCCACCATCCGTTCATTTCTTTTTTGATCGTGGCAAGAGTTGCAACACAGGGCATGTACAACAGACAGAATACCATAAAAACAAAAGCAGTCAAGGGTGTGAATATCTCTATCAACATGGCAGAAAGGGCGGCTCCGTCTGTGGCTCCCGTAAGGACTGCCATGGTGCTTACAACAGCTTCCTTTGCGGAAAGGCCGGTTATAAGAGCAGTAGAGGCACGCCAGTCCGCGAATCCCAGAGGTTCAAACAGTGGCACTGCAACTTTCCCTATGGCAGCCAGAATGCTGTCATCCGGATCTGATACCATATTCATGCCCGCATCAAAACTCTGTAAAAACCAAATAACTATGGTTGCTATGAATACTATAGTAAAGGCTTTTTTTATGAATTCTTTTACGTTTTCCCACATTCTCAGCCACACGCTTTTCATTGCGGGAAGCCTGTAGGGAGGTAGCACGAGCACAAAAGGAACAGGATCTCCCTTGTAAATAGTATGCTTGAATATAAGAGCACATAGCACGGAAACAATGATACCCATAAGATATATGGCGGCCATTATAAAGACTCTGTTATCTTCAAAGAAAGCGGAAATGAACATTGCATACAGCGGAAGTTTGGCACTGCATGACATGAAAGGTATGAGGGCGATGGTAAGATGTCTGTCCCTTTTGCTGGGCAGGGATCTTGTGGCCATTATTGCCGGAACGGAGCAGCCGAAGCCTATGAGCATTGGTACTATTGACTGACCCGAAAGACCGACTTTGCGAAGAAGCTTGTCCATTACAAAAGCCACTCTGGGCATATATCCGCTGTCTTCCAGGATGGAAAGGAAAAAGAAAAGAACTGCTATCCTGGGTAAAAAAGAAAGAACACTGCCGACTCCCGCACATACTCCGTTAATAATAAGAGAGTGCAGAGCGGGAGCGACTCCGCTGACGGAAAGGCCGTTGTCTATCAGAGATACTGTCTTGTCTATTCCCATACCCAGCCAGTCAGAAAGCCATTGACCGATGGAATCAAAAGTAAAATAGAATATAAGCAGCATGATGCCGAAAAAAATCGGTATGGCGAATATTCTATGGGTCAGTATTTTGTCTATAATGAGGGAACGATCCTGCTCTCTTGTGGTCGAAGCCGTTCTTGTTATTACCTTTGCCGCCAGGTCCTGTATAAAGGCATATCTCATGTCCGCCATGGCAGCTTCCCGATCCGTATTCAAATGATGTTCCATATCGCTGATTATATCATCTATTATTTTTAATTCGGGATCTTTGAGATCAAGCTGTTTAAGTACCGGCTCATCGCCCTCCACTATTTTTGTGCAGCAGAACCTAAGGGGAAGGTCGGCCTTCTCGGCATCATCTTTAATAAGGTGTGCTATTGAGTGTATGGCTGTGTGCACATGCCCTGAACAAAAATCTATTTTTTCGGGAACGGTTTTGTCTTTTGCTGCTTCTATGGCATAGTGAATAAGGTCGTGTATACCCCGGTTTTTGCTGGCTGAAATGGGAATAACGGGCACTGTAAGCTCTTTTTCCAGTTTTTGAAGATCAAAATCAATATCATTGTTTCTTACCTCGTCCATCATGTTAAGGGCAACAACCATTGGTATGTCCAGTTCCATAAGCTGAAGAGTAAGATAAAGACTTCGTTCAAAGCCTGTGGCATCCACAATGTTGACGATCACATCCGGTTTGCCGTTTATCAGTATGTCTCTGGCGGTGATGTCATTTAGCGTATAAGCAGAAAGTGAATAGGTGCCCGGCAGTTCTACAACTGTTACATTTTTGTGAGCACGCACAGGCCCTTCCTTTGCCGTATGGCAGCACTCAAAGAATCGGCCCCTCTGTTTTATGCCCCCGGTCATTCTGTTGAAAAGTGTTGTGGCGCCGCAGTTTGGGTTACCTATTATGGCAACGCTGACAGTATCACTTTTTTTATCGTGATGCCGGCGTCTACGCCGGTTTTCATTCCCTTTTCTGCTTTTATTCATCTGATGTTTTGTCCTCCGGTTTAGAATAGGGACAAATGTTGCAGTTTGTGTTTTCTGAACAGTCTTCTGCAGCGACTTCGATCTCAGAAGCTTCGGCTTTTCGCAGAGACAACTCAAAACCCCGAAGACAGATCTCAACAGGATCTCCCAGAGGTGCAACTTTCCTTATCATAACTATGGTACCTGGTGTCAGTCCCAGGTCAAGGAGTCTTCTGCGCAAAGCGCCTTTGCCTTTTACTGCGGTTATCCTTGCCCGGGCACCGGGTTTCAGCATGTCCAGTGTCATATGATACCTCATGATACTTTGTTTATGAACGCTAATTGCTCATATCGGTTAGCCAAAGCTAACTCAAAAAAATTATAATCCAAAACAAAACACATGTCAATTGAAACTTGGTTGAGTATGATATAATAATACCCATAAAAACACAGATAAAATCACGGAGAAGGAATAATGAAAAAAAAGTATATCATAAAAGGGATGGGTTGCGCCGCATGTGCTGCAACAATAGAAAAGAGTGTGAATGCCATGCCTTCCGTAAGAGAAGCAAGGGTCAACCTTGTTTCCGATTCAATGATAATTGATTTTGATGAAAAGCAGACCGGGTCTTCCGAAATCATTAAAACAGTCAGGGAAAGCGGATATGATGCAGAAGAGACAAAAAGCACCTATGAATGCAAAAAAAATGAAGAAAAAACAGCAGTCAGGGAAATAAAAGAGCTCAAATACCGGTTCCTGATATCACTGATATTTCTGATCCCTCTGATGGTTTTGTCCATGGGAGCAATGATAAATCTGCCGGTCCCGGAAGTCTCTTACTGGATTCTTGGCGTTTTAGCTGTGCCTGTGGCGGCCATCAATTACAAATATTACACAAGAGGGTTCAAGCTGCTTTTTAAAGCCTCGCCCAACATGGACTCTCTCATTGCTATAGGCTCTTTGGCCGCATTGATACTGGGATATTTCGAATCAGCGGTCATGATCCTGACTCTGGTGACCCTGGGTAAGTGGCTGGAAGCACGATCCAAGGGCAGGACCGGTGATGCCGTAAAAAAACTGATGGCCCTTGCTCCGGAAGAAGCAAGAATAATTACAAAAGACGGGCAGGAAAAAATCATACCGGCAGAGGATCTTTTGCCGGGAGATATCATTGCAGTGAAATCAGGAGAAAGTATCCCTGCAGACGGGACAGTAACAGAAGGCACATGCACCCTGGATGAATCGACCCTTACGGGGGAGAGCATGCCCGTTGATAAAGGGCCCGGAGATGAAGTTTTTACAGCGACCATAAACAAGGCCGGGTACTTGAGAATGAAGGCAGACAAGGTGGGGGAAGAAACTGCATTTTCAGGAATAATAAGACTTGTAGAGGAAGCAGCCAATTCAAAAGCTCCCATAGCAAGGCAGGCTGATAAAGTGTCTGCTTTTTTTGTTCCTGCCGTTATATTGATTGCTGTGATAACGGCTGTCTGCTGGATATTAGTCGGGGCAGAGGCTGATCAGGTCGGTTCCATGAGCATTGCGGTACTGGTGATATCATGTCCCTGTGCTTTGGGTCTTGCTACGCCGTTAGCCATAATGACAGGAACGGGAAGGGGGGCAGAAAAGGGCATACTCTTTAGGACTGCAGAGGCTCTGGAAACAGTTTCAAAGACCCGGGTGGCGGTGATAGACAAGACCGGAACACTTACAAAAGGAAAACCCGAAATAAGTGAAATAGTCACAATAAAAGGAACAGAAGAAGATGTTATAGCATATACGGCTTCCCTTGAAAAACTTTCGGAACACCCCCTTGGCTTACCCATAATAGAAAGAGCTGAGAAAAAAGGACTGGATATAAAAAAAGTCAATAAATTTCTTGTAATGCCCGGGAGAGGGATAGAAGGCATAATAGATGGAAAGAGGGTTTTGTCGGGCAACAAAGAGTTCATGCATGAAAACGATATATTCACAGAAGAAGGCAGGACCGCAAAATTGTATGAGACAGGAAGGACTCTGATATACACAGGCATAGACGGTGATCTTGCCGGGATCATCGCATTAAGGGACGAGCCGAAGGAAAGCAGCCGGGAAGCCGTTCTTGAACTAAAAGAAATGGGAATAGAAACGGTCATGCTTACGGGAGACAATCAAATGACAGCAGAGGTCATTGCAAAAGAGACAGGCATAGACAAAGTGGTCGCACAGGTTATGCCGGAAGAAAAAAAGAATGTTATAGATGATATAAAAAAAGAAGGAAAGTCTGTTTTGATGATAGGAGACGGTATAAATGATGCGCCGGCTCTAAAAACTGCCGACACGGGAATAGCCATAGGAGCGGGAACGGATATCGCAATAGAAGCAGCTGATATCGTTCTTATGCATGAAGATCCAAAAGACGGGGCTTCTGCCGTGAAGCTAAGCAAGGCAGTAGTAAGAAACATAAAACAGAATCTTTTTTGGGCATTTTTCTATAACTCTTTGGGAATCCCTCTGGCAGCAGGAGTGTTTTATCCGTTTACGGGATGGACTCTCACCAGTTGGACCGCATCCTCTCGCTCGGGTTG
>DAIMEC010000026.1:0-11700 GCA_036725465.1 Bacillota bacterium
TTTATATCTTCTTTCTCTATGATTTCTTTTATATGGGTCTTTATGCTGTTTGAAGATATTCCTTCTCCCCGGTCTCCGGAAACGCCTCCGGAAAAAAAATATTTCAACTCAAAAACTCCTCTTGGACTCTGCATGTATTTGCCGTTTATTGAACGGCTCACAGTGGATTCGTGTATGCCCACATCATCCGCCACCTGCTTGAGTGTGAGGGTCTTTAAGTATTTATCTCCGTTGTCAAAAAACTCTTTTTGGAATTTTACAATAGATCTTACAACATTTATTATGGTCTGTTTCCGCTGTTCTATGCTTTTGATAAGCCATACGGCAGAATTGAATCTCTCCGAAAGATATTCATTGAGTTTCTGATCATTTCCCGACTCTCTTAGAACTTTTTCGTAATATGAACTTACCATAAGCTTTGGTATGCTGGTGTCATTTATGGCAACAGAATATCCGTCTTCTGATTTTTCAACAAATACGTCAGGTACTATGTACCTGGTCTCTGTCTGGCCTGCGAACTGTCTCCCGGGCTTTGGCTCCAGGGATTTGATCACATCACTCATTTCCTGGACTTCCTTAACAGATATACCCAGATCCTTTGCTATCTGCCCAAGCCGGTTTCCCGCCAGATCTTCGATGTGCTCTATTATTATGCTTTTATATTTTTCGTTATAAAGTCCTTTGCTTTTCAGCTGTATCAAAAGGCACTGACCCAGGTCTCTTGCCCCCACTCCCATGGGCTCAAAAGTCTGTATAAGGTTTATTACTTTTTTTACGTTCTTTATGCTTGTTTCTACTGCTGCTGCGATCTCATCGTCTTCGAGGGTCATGTATCCGTTCTCATCAAGAGACTCTATTATATATCGTCCGATTTTTCTGCAGGTCTTGTTACCGGATGCAAATTGCAGTTGGAACATAAGATGTTCGGGAAGGGTTATATCCGCAGATATGTACTGTTCGTAGGAGTAGTCTTTATCGTCGTTTGCATACTGAGGCTGCTTATATCCGGTCTCATCATAGCTTCTTTCTCTTATATATTCTCTAAGCAGATCAGTCTGTTCATCAAAAGACTTGCGCTCATTTTCTGTGCTGCCTTCTTCCGCCTGTGATGTCTCGAGCACCGGATTGCTCAGAAGCTGATCCTGGACATATGAATCCAGTTCCTGAGTGTTGAATTGCAAAATCTGAATCGCTTGTATCAACTCAGGAGTCATTACCAGTTTCTGCGACTGTTCAATTGTCAGGTCGTAACCAAGTCTCATTTCTTTTCTTTCAACACTCCAAATATATTATAGCATACCGCCTCTTTATTTCAACCCGGAAAAGCCTGTCTGACGCAGTGCCTCGAACAAAACAATGCTTACAGAATTGGCCAGATTCAAGGATCTCAAGGCTGTCTCGGGCCGCATTGGGATCCTTATTGTTTTTTCTTTGTTTTCTTCAATAAAGCCGGCTGGCAGTCCTTCTGTTTCTTTCCCGAATATAAGCATATCCCCATCTTGGTAGCTGACTTCTGTATAATTTTTGTTTCCTTTTGTGGTAACGATGTGCATTCTCCTCTTCCCATATGCAGCGATAAAGGAGCCAAAGTTTTCATGCGTCACAAGTTTTACAAAGGGCCAGTAATCAAGGCCTGCCCTTTTCAAACTTTTTTCATCAAGAGAAAACCCCAGGGGCCTGACAAGATGAAGCACACTGCCTGTTGCCGCACAGGATCTGGCGATATTACCCGTATTAGGGGGTATTTCCGGTTCAACAAGAACTATGTCAAATTTCATTTTCAGCCTCCTTTGTATATCTTAATAAAAATTACTTCTTTTATAAAGACAAATCAAAGAAAATAGTATATAATTTTTTAAATTCACCATATCGGAATACACTATTTAATCGGGAGGTAAATCAATGCACACAGTAAAAATCGGTCTTCTGGGCCTTGGCAACATTGGTACAGGCTCATATAAAACTCTTGAAATGAACAAAGATATCATTCTTGCTTCTACGGGCATAGACCTTACTATAACAAAGATCCTCGAAAAGGATACTCAAAGAAAAAGAGATATCAAGGTTTCTCAGGATCAGTTCGTAAAGGATCCTTCCGAGATATTCGAAGACCCGGAAATCGAAATAGTCATAGAACTGCTGGGAGGCATCGAACCCGCTTCGTCTTTTATGATGGAAGCCATGAAGAACGGAAAAAGCGTGGTAACTGCCAACAAGGCTGCCGTGGCAGCCAATTTTGACAAGCTTAACAAAACCGCCCGGGAAAATGATGTTTTGTTCAGATTTGAAGCCAGTGTAGGAGGAGGCATCCCTATCCTTAATGCCATAACAACCGTACTAAGAGCCAACCAATTCCAGGAAATACTTGGGATACTTAACGGAACTACAAACTATATACTTACACAAATGACCGAATACGATCTTGCATATGACGGCGTACTCAAAACCGCCCAGGAAAAGGGTTTTGCAGAAGCCGATCCTACAGCTGATGTGGAAGGGGAAGATTGTGCCAACAAGCTTTCCATACTTATGGCTCTGGCTTTCGGTAATTATGTGCCGCCTTCAGATATCCCGACAAAAGGTATTACTGAGATCACAAAAGAAGACATCGAAGCAGCCAAAGCAAAAGGATGTAAGATCAAACTGATTTCTCAGGCAAAAAAAGAAAACGACAAAATTATTTACAGTGTGAAGCCCATGGAAATACCCTTCGATCATCCCCTGGCCGGTGTAAACAATGAATTTAATGCGGTTTTCGTAAAAGGAAATGCGGTGGATGAACTTATGTTTTACGGGAAAGGTGCAGGTCCGCTGCCCACAGGCAGTGCCATAATGGGAGATGTCCTTGAAATAGCCAGGATATCAGCAGAAAAAATCAATAATAACAAAACAGAAGAAAAGGAATGGAAATGACATCACTATACAAAGAATGGAAAACCCTTATAGAAAATCAAACCGAAACATCCTTTGATGAGTTCTGGGAAAACTACAGCAGCACAGAAGAGCGTATATATTCGAAAATACTGGATAAAGCTCTTAAAGAAAAAACCGGAAATGAAGAGTCCTTTGAAAACACCGGTCATGTGGAGCTCCAGGGCAAATTCAGTGAACTTGCAAAGGATTTTGAAGCAGATCCTGTAATATTCGAAGGTTTTCTGGACGGTATAAACGAAAGCCTGCAAAACGGCCTAGATATAGAAAAAATCACACCGTCCTCCGGTATTTCCATGGATATCGATCTTGAGAAGCTTTACTTCAATATGCTTAAAGCCGGTGCAAAGTATCTTTATGATCTTCCCCAGTGGACCAGCATTTTTTCTGCAGAAAAGAAAAGTGAAATACAGAAAGCTTATAAGAGATCAAAAACCCTTATAAAAGAAAAAAAGCCCGGAAGGAACGAGCCCTGCCCCTGCGGAAGCGGCAAAAAATACAAGCACTGCTGCGGTAAAGGTTTATAAGATCAGCGCCCTTCATGGATCACATCGTTCCCTGTCCATGCAAGGAATCTGTACATATCTTTTACACTTATGGTGACCGTGGCGGTGTTATCATTGGGATGAAAACTTATTTTTTCATTTTCTGGGGCTTTGGCAATATATTCAGAGATCACTACCCGCACTCTTTTTTCTCTGTCGTTTATTAGACTGAAAACTGAACATGAACCCCGGGAGACACCAAGATATTTTTTAAGATCTTCTTCATCTGCGAAGGAGATCTTTTTGCTCCATCCGGCTATCTCTTTATACTTTTTGAAGTCCAGCCTTGCATCATCCTTAAGAACTACCATGTATATCTCTTGGGTCTTTTTGTCTTTTAAGACCAGATTTTTCACATTGAGTCCCGGCTGATGATAACCGGGCACATGACGATCTTCGGCTCCCACCAGCGGAGCATGCCGGCAAACTCTATATTCTATATCAAGCTCTTTTAATATATCATATACTTTTTGCTGCTCTTCCGCTATCAAAGCCCTGCCCTCCTGCACATATCTTTTATAACGCATTCCAAGCACCGTGGATTCCTCGCAAAGCAGCATCTTCTGCCATGAAAAATCAGGCTGTGATGACTTTCTGACCAGCGATCCTTGGGCAGGCTCTTCATCAACGCCAGTTCGGTTTTCAGTACATCCTTTTCTTCTGTAAGCCCTATCCTGTTGGCCACCCGAAATACATGGGTATCCACCGCGATCCTCTGATGCCCGAAGCCGACGGAAAGAACCACATTTGCCGTTTTTCTGCCCACACCGGGCAGTGCCACCAGACTTTCGTAATCTTCAGGAACGATACCGTCAAATTCTTCTGTAAGTATTTTTGCCTGAGCTATTATATTCTTTGACTTTGTTTTATACATCCCAACAGACCTTAATATGTCTTCGAGTTTTTGCAGATCCGCCGCTGCCATGGCCTTTGCATCCGGATATTCGAAAAACAGCTTTTCTGATATGGAGTTCACGCTCTTATCTGTAGTCTGGGCCGAAAGGGTTACTTTCACAAGAAGTTGATACACATCTTCATGCAGAAGTTCACATCCCGCATCGGGATACTCTTCTTTCAGTCTGTCAAGTATTTTGTTGATTGTTTGCTTTGAAAATGTCACTAATTTGCTCCTTCTGAGAGGTCATATTTCACAGGATCTACGTTTTTCATACAAGGAGTATAGCATTTATATAATCAAAAAAACAAATTTTTTCGCTTGTTTTCCAAAATCAATGATCTTTATTTGGAATATATATTATTTTTTTGAAAGAAAAGATAACTTGAATGTTTAAAAAGTTTCTGAAAAACCAAATAAATGGGTTACTTTTTTGCTATTATGTAGTATAATCGTAATATAATAATCTACAATATTTTATACGGAGGTGTTTAAATGGCAACTTACACACAAGTAGAAAAAAACGGCCTGTTTGAATTAACAGATGCCGCGAGAGCTGAACTTGTCTCGTCAAAGTACTATAACGATGACCTGGCACCGACTTCAGTTTCTCAGAGGACCTGGACGACCTACAACATCACGATGCTGTGGGTGGGAATGTCGATATGTATTCCCTCTCTGTCACTGGCCTCAGCACTGATAGGCATGGGAGTGTCCCCGTGGCTTTCGGTTATCAACGTTGCACTGGGCAACTTGATCGTACTTATCCCTATGCAGCTGAACTCACATGTTGGTACCAAATACGGTATCCCGTTCCCGCTGTTTTCAAGACTTACTTTCGGAACAATAGGTGCTCAGATACCTGCTCTCCTAAGGGCCGTCGTTGCCTGTGGATGGTGTTCCGTACAGGCCTATGTAGGCGGCGGAGCCGTTGCTGCTCTTATCAGTATCGTAGCTCCGAAATTCAAGGAGGCCGACTGGACTACCAACCTTCCTTCATGGGTAGGAATGCAGACAGCAAACGTTGGACAGGTTATCGGATTCTTTATCTTCATGGCTTTCATTCTCTGGGTAGCATACAACGGAATGGAAAACATCAAATGGGTACAGAATATCGGTGGACCGATCCTCATCATTGTAATGATAGCTCTGCTGGCATGGTCAGCCAATCTGGCCGGTGATGCGGGCTACAGCTTCGGAGATGTAATGCATCAGACAAATGACCCGTCAGTTATCGCAGCATCAGGAGGATTTGCATACATATACATGGCAGGTCTTACGGGCAATATAGCATTCTGGGCTACAATGGCACTTAATATCCCTGACTTCTCACGTTATGCAAAATCACAGAAAGTGCAGTTCGCAGGACAGCTTATAGGAATGCCTCTGCCAATGTTCTTCTGTGCATTCATCGGAGCTTTCTTCGCACAGGCCACCAAACTGGCCATGGGCGCAGCATTGTTTGATCCTACGGCAGTATTCTACTATGTAGACAACAAATTCGTCGTATTCATTTCTGCTTTAGGCGTAGTAGCAGCTACAATAACCACTTGCGTAGCAGCTAACGTTGTAGCTCCGGCAAACGGATTCTCAAACATGTCTCCCAGCAAGATCTCTTACAAAAAAGGCGTTGTTATCACATGCTTACTTTCTTGTTTCGTACTGCAGCCCTGGTGGATATACGGTACAGGCGCAGCCTACATCTTCGGATGGCTGAACAACTATGGTACCATACTTGCTCCTATAGCTGCTATATTCATCGCTGACTACTTCGTATGTAAGAAGATGAGGGTAGACGTTGCGGATCTGTTCAAGGGAAGCGACGGCAGATACTGGTACTACAGCGGCTGGAACCTTGCAGCAATAATCGCATGGGTAGCTGCATGGATAATTCCGATCCTTGGCAACACTGTATTTATCTATGATCCTTCAACAGGCGTAGGTCCGAGCTTCATCCAGTGGATGGCAGCCAACGGGTATGTGGTATCGTTCGCAATTGGATTTGTGATTTACTGGATACTCATGAAGGGTATGGCCAAGAATTCTTTCGTAACGGAAGAAGAACACGAAGCATTTACGGAAAGAATTTAATCTGAAGGTAAAACTTCATAAAAGCAAGTTAAAATGCAAGAGCCTTTGGGATGACTCAGAGGCTCTTGCTTTACCCCCTAAAAAAAGGGAGTAACAATTATATTTTGTTTTTGCGCAAAAACAAAAAGACAGTTTATAAAGGAGGACAAAATATGGATTTACTAATCAAAGGCGGCAAAGTCGTAGGTGCTAAAACCACATTCAAGGCGGACGTTGCCGTAAAAAACGATAAGATCGTTGCCATTGGTAATGGTCTTAAAGCCGAAAAAGACACCGAAGTAGTTGATGCCAGAGGCAAGCTTGTTCTTCCCGGAGCCATCGACGGACACACACATCTGGCCATGCCTTTCGGCGGAACCATATCCACAGATGACTATTATGCAGGCACCAGATCCGCCGCCTGCGGAGGAACAACGACAGTATTTGATTTCATCCTGCAAGGCCAGGGTGAACCCATGCTGGATTCCATCAAGAGAAGAGACGCTCTTGCTGCTCCGGATGCGGCTGTTGACTATTCCTTCCATATCGGGGTTACAGATGTCACCACCGACAAAATGCTGGATTCCATGGAAGATGCCGTAAAATTCGGTATTCCTTCATTCAAGGTATTCATGGTATATGATTTCGGTGTTGATGACGGTTCATTCTACAAAGTTCTGCAGAAAGCCAAAAAAATAGGAGCTCTTGTGGGAGTTCATGCAGAGAACAGGGACGTGAACAATGTACTTGTCAAACAATACCTGGCAGAAGGCAAAGTTGAGCCCTGGTGGCATTATATGTCCAAGAACGAAGATGTTGAAGGCGAAGCTGATGTAAGAGCCATCAATCTGGCGAAAATGGCAGGCACCTCCCTTTATATCGTACATCTGGCAGACAAACAGGGTATGGATGCTGTTACCGCCGCCAGAGCAGAAGGCTATCCCATTTTTGCAGAAACATGCCCCCAGTATCTCAACTTCACCAAAGAAGTATATAAAAGCAAAAGAGCTCAGGACTATGTATGCTCGCCTCCAATGAAGGGTAAGGCTTCCCAGGATGCCGTGTGGGCCGGAATAAAGAACGGTAACATAGCCACTCTGGCCACAGACCACTGCCCGTTCACAAGGGCGGAAAAAGACTGGGGCATCAAACAGAAAAACGGCAAACCCGGCAACTTCACAACTATACCAAACGGTTGCGCCGGCATCGAAAACATGTATCCCTATATACTTTCCGAAGCCAACAAAGGCAGGATCAGCTTCAACAGAGCCGTTGAGATCAGTGCATCAAATCCGGCAAAACTGTTTGGGCTGGATCATCTGAAGGGTGCTATCGAAGTGGGTCTTGATGCGGATATCGTTATTTATGATCCCAAGAAGAATCTGACAGTTAACAACAAAAAGAATATGCACGGCGATCTGGATCATACCATTTGGGAAGGCGCAAATCTCAAGGGTTATCCTGTTGCCACATACAGCAGAGGCAAACTTGTATTCGACGGCAAAAAATTCGTAGGCGAAAAAGGGTACGGCAAACTTATCAAATGTAAGCCCATCAGGCACAAAGGTCCAATACTCTAAAAACAGCATTATGTAACGACCCGAATAGAAATAAAAGAGAAGCCTGTGGCTTCTCTTTTATTTCTATTTATCTCTTTTCTTTGTATTTTTATATTTTATAATGCATATCAGTCGCTGTCATTCTGCTTCTTTGTTCCGTTCCTGCCATGGTTACCTTATGACAGCTTTATACCCTTCTGGTCCCTTTTTATTCTCTGCCTGTACAACTTTATCATAAGTGTGTATATGTAATCATATAATATGAAAATCAAAAGGCTCCCCGGTATCAGTACCCATAATGAATAATCCGGCAAAGAAATATTTCCGAAAAAGAGAGATTTGAAAAAGAAAAATCCGCTTCCGAAAATAACCATAAAAAAAAGAGTTTTAATAATTATCTGGACAAAAGGGTTTCTTGCTTTTTCAGCAAGAAACTTGATCACACCATATATACCAAAAAAGAATACAAAGGGGATCAGTGCAGCTTTGTCAGGTATAAGGATAAAGCAAAGAACACAAGATGCCCCGTAGAGCATGAACCCTGACTTTATGCCCGACTCGATAATAACAGCTGCGGTAAAAACAGAACTAACTGCATAAAAAGTGAGTTCCAGCCCGGGAATGATGGATGCCATAAACACAGCAACAACTGTAAAGGCCAGACATATACCGCCAAAGGCTGTCTTAAAGGTATTCTTGCTGCTGTTCATATGATTCTCCGTTTTCATAAAACTACAGAGTACTTGTTTTATATGCAGTCGCAGCAGCAGTCCGCACACAGATAGCACTGGCAAGCCGTACAGAATGCATCCTGATTTGACATATAACCTCTGCCGTATGCGTTGTTTCTGTATCCCTGCCCAGCATTCATGAGTCTGCTCAGTGCCTGTTGATACTCCATATTGTTGGGATCCATATTAACAGCCTGCTGTATCTTGCCGGCCGCATCATCATACCATCCTTTTCTGTATGATATCATCCCGTCAAGGAATATCCATTCCGCACTTTTTATCTGTATAAGGTCGAGTTTCTGCTGTGCTTGTTTTAGTCTTCCCGCATCAATATCTCTTCTTATTTCCATGAACTCCGGCCCGGGGCGGTTAGGCTGCCCGTATGGGTCGTTGCTCCTTCCCTGTCTTTCGTTCATGATCTGATCATATGCCTGATTTATTTCCTGAAGTTTTTCCTCGGCAAGATCCCCTAAGGGATTGTCCTGATATTTGTCGGGATGATATTTCTTCACCATTTTTTTGTAAGCTTCTTTTATCTCTGTCTCTGACGCATTCCGGCTTACTCCTAAGATCTCATACGGATTCCCCATTCTCTGCTTCTTCCTTTCCAAGGGCCTTCTCGGTCCTTCTCAAAAGTCCCATATAAACTATGTTTTCTATTATACCTTTATTCTTTTTAATATCAAGCAAATCTATTGTTTTTTCCATTTCCGAACAATATATCAGCAGATTTCTTTCACATTGCTCCTTTATCCTTTCGGCAAAGTCCTTTGCTTTTTCTTCTTCTCCCTTGGAATATCTGTAAACAAGAGGATTATAGGATCCGTTTTCAATATCTTTTTCCAGATCATCATAGGCATCCATAAGATATATCCATTTGCCCATATGGTAGCCCAGTCTTTTGAGCAGAATCTGTTCCCTTTCGTTTTTCTCGACGTAGCCATTGAATATTTCTTCCATTATAATGGCAAAAGATTCCGCCGCCATATCGAGATTGGAACATTTTTCTTTTTCGATGACAGCCAGTTCTTTTAACTGCTCTTGGATTTTTTGGCACAGACCCGGATATCTGCCTTTTATTTTATTATAAATTTTTTTCATTAGAAGAAGGCTTGCTTTTGCGGAAAACTTTCCTTCATCTCTCATATCATCCATTGCCTTGTGCCATGCCAGAATGAGCATAACATCTCCTGCATAATCCACTGCCCCGTTTGAGACTATTGTTTTTTTCTTAATATGATGTATGATGCAGTGCTCTCTTTTTACTTTATCCTTTTCATCCTCAAGACCGGCAAGAAGCACGGCCAAAAAAGCCGCATCATAACTGAGTGTCATTCTTGGGATCTGTCCGTAACGATGTCCTATGGATTTGCATATACCACAATAATATCCGTTGTATATCTCGAAGTCCCGCACCTTCATTTCCGGTTTTTCACAAGTTACATATCCTAACAAAATCAACCCCCATACAAAAATGGCTCTTTTCCCGTAAATTATACAGTCCATGAACATTTATGTAAAGCAGAACTTGACCGTTTACACAGTGTATCGTATAATTGTATACAAATATATGAGTCATCCATAAGGAGGTAAAAATGAGCAGCACTTTGGCGTACAAAATACTTAAAAATCATCTTATCAGCGGCGAACTTAAGGCCGGCGAAGAAATAACCATCGCGATCGATCAGACCCTTACTCAGGATTCTACAGGCACCATGGTTTATCTTCAGCTTGAAGCTATGGATATCAAAAAGGTTAAAACAGAACTTTCAGTAGCCTATATAGATCACAATACTCTTCAGACGGGTTTTGAAAATGCCGACGATCACCGGTTCATAAAAAGCGTGGCAAAAAGACACGGAATAATTTTTTCAAAGCCAGGAAACGGCATATGCCATCAACTGCACCTGGAAAACTACGGAAAACCCGGAAAGACCCTTCTGGGTAGCGACAGTCACACACCGACCGGAGGCGGTCTGGGTATGATAGCCATAGGTGCCGGCGGTCTTGATGTTGCCGTTGCCATGGCCAAAGGCACATACAGCCTTACTGTTCCCGAAGTCATGGGCATAAAACTCAAGGGCTCTCTGAAACCCTGGGTCTCCGCCAAAGATGTGATTCTCCATATCCTAAAGGAACTTACCGTGAAAGGCGGTGTGGGCAAAATCATAGAATATACAGGAGAAGGTGTTTCTGCCCTTTCCGTTACTGACAGAGCTACCATCACAAATATGGGTGCAGAACTTGGAGCAACCACTTCTATTTTCCCCAGCGATGAAAACACCAGACAATATCTTGAGTCCCAGGGGAGAGAAGAAGACCATATCTTCCTTTGTGCCGATGAAGACGCAGTTTACGATCACACTCTGGAGGTTGATCTTTCACTGCTTACACCTCTGGCGGCAAAGCCCCACAGTCCCGACAATGTGGATACTGTCTTTGACATCGGTGAAATAAAAGTGGATCAGGTGGCCATAGGCAGCTGCACGAATTCTTCATATACCGATCTAATGAAAGTAGCAGCGATACTTAAGGGCAGCAAAGTGCATCCGGATGTGAGTCTTGTAATATCTCCCGGTTCATCCAGGATACTTAATAAGATGGCAGAAAACGGAGCTCTGGCCGATCTTATTTCTTCGGGGGCAAGGATAATCGAAAATGCATGCGGTCCGTGTATAGGCATGGGGCAGTCCCCAAGATCCGGAGCCGTCTCTCTTCGCACATTTAATCGTAATTTCAAAGGGAGAAGCGGAACAGCCGATGCAGATGTATATCTTGTCAGCCCCGAGACAGCGGCTTTTTCGGCTATAAAAGGTGTGCTCACAGATGCAACTACCTACGGCATGATACTGCCTTCCATCGAACCGGCTTTTTTTGAACCCAATTACAGTTTCATTGTTTCTGCCGATGGCGGCGACACCGAAAACACTCCTTTGGAAATGGGTCCCAACATAAAACCTTTCCCGAGA
>DAIMEC010000027.1:0-11525 GCA_036725465.1 Bacillota bacterium
GTTGGCATGATGGCGGATAAGGATGTGGACGGTATTATATCCATACTTGCAGATTCGGCAAAAGATTTTATTGCCACAGAGCCTGATAACAGCCGCAAACTGAAAGCAGAGATCCTTTGCGGGAAACTCACTGAAAAAGGCGCTTTATGCCATGTGGTACCGGATGTAAAAGAGGCCTTTCTTGAGGCACAAAAAAGAAAAGACGGATTCGGACTGATCGTTTTTGCGGGATCATTGTATATGATCGGCGATATAAGAAAAAACTTTTGGAGGGCATCAGACAATGATAAATGAAAAAAGGAAAAAAGTGCTGCTTTTTTATAATCCTCACTCCGGTGACGGAATGTTCAAAAATAACCTGGATTTTATAATTGAAAAAGTGCAGACAAAGGGTATGCAGCTGATTCCCATAAGAGCCGCCAGAGACAATATGATAGAAACTGTCTTTAAAAGCATAAAACAGGAAGACTACAGGCAGATAATAGTAGCTGGCGGTGACGGAACGATCAATATATGTGTAAATTCAATGATACAAAACAATGTTGATCTTCCGCTGTCGATTTTCCCTGCGGGAACTGCAAACGATTTTGCATATTACTTCGGACTGCCGCATGATATAGAAGATATGCTGAGAATCGCCATGGGCGAAAACTATACATATGCTGATGTGGGAAGGTGCAACCAAAAATATTTTGTTAATGTGGCGGCCATGGGGACTCTGGTGGATGTTAGCCAGAAAACAGATCCCAACCTGAAAAACACCATCGGGGTGATCTCATATTATCTGAAAGGTCTTTCGGAGGTGCCAAACCTGAAACCGCTTCCCATAAAACTCATAACACCCGAAAAGACATACGAAGAAAAAATGTATTTCATGGTCGTTATGAATGGAAAATCTGCAGGCGGTTTCAAAAGAATATCTCCTGATTCTGATATAAATGACGGAAAGCTGGATGTAGTTCTTTTCAAAGAGATGCCCATAGTTGAGCTTTTACCGCTGCTGGTAAGCATATCCCAGGGGAGGCATCCGAAACATAAAAAAGTTTTGGCTTTTCAGACGGAGAAACTGAGGCTGGAATCCGATGTGGAAGTGCCTACTGATGTGGACGGTGAGAGAGGGGAGAAGTTCCCTCTGGAGTTTGAAGTAGTACATAACAAACTTAAAATATTTACGCAGTCCGAGAATATAGAGGAGAAGGATGCTGGAAAAAAACGCAGACTATAAAAGCCTGATAGAGTTTTTTATAGAAAATGGCCTGGAATATGATAACGAAAAAGCCGCAGAGTGTATCGTTTGTTCATGGCAGATAAAGGAAGGTCCGCAGGACAGCATAACTGCCGGTGCTCTGCTTGTTAAGAGCAAGGGTGAGTTTATTCTGGATGGAATAGCCGTTTCGGAAAGCTACAGAAAAAACAGCAAAGGCTCGCTCCTTTTGGGAGAAGTAATAAAAAAAGTCAGGCAGCTGGGAGGAAAAAGAATATACCTTACAGCAAAAGTTCCGGATTTTTTCAGGAAGGCAGGATTTGAAACGATATCCTTCCAAGATGGTCCGGATTATTTCGATTGTTTGTCATGCCCGCAGTACGGCAAAAAATGCCAACCTGAGGCAATGGTTCTGGAGGTGAAAAATGAGAATAATTCTTGATGGAATGGGAGGAGACAATGCTCCTGCGGCAATTGTGGAAGGAGCAGTCAGGGCCTCGGAAGAAATAGATGATGAAATATATATAATAGGTATCGAAGATGCCATTAATGAAGAACTGAAAAAATATAAATACGACGAAAACAGAATACATGTCTTCAATGCCGATGAAGTAATAAGCAACCAGGAGGCACCGGTCAAAGCGGTAAGAACAAAAAAAGGATCATCCCTGGTAAAAGGGATAGGAATGGTTAAGGAGGAAGAGGGAGATCTTTTTATTTCTGCCGGATCAACAGGTGCTCTTATGGCGGCGGGCCTTTTTACCCTGGGCAGGATACCGGGAATAGACAGACCTGCCATTGCCACCATATATCCAATGATGGGGGGCATCCCCTCTCTTCTGGTTGATGCCGGCGCAAATTCCGAGTGCAAACCTGATAATCTGCTGGAATTCGGCATAATGGGAAGTATATATATGGAAAAGGTGCTTGACAGAAAAAATCCCAGGGTCGGACTTGTTAATATTGGAGAAGAAGAGAATAAAGGCAGTACACTTACAAAGGCTGCTCATGAACTTCTTGACAGGAGTCATATAAATTTTATAGGTAATGTGGAAGCCAGAGATGTGCCAAAGGGCGTTTGTGATGTTATCGTATGCGACGGCTTTGTGGGCAATGTTATACTAAAACTGACAGAGGGACTGGCATGGAACATACTGAAGCTTCTTAAGAAGAAATTCACAGAAGGAGCAAAGGCAAAACTGGGTGCGGTCTTCCTTGCAGGCAAGATGAAAGAACTGAAAGCTGAATTTGATTATTCCGAATACGGAGGAGCTCCGATACTGGGAGTAAAAGGGCCACTCATAAAAATGCACGGTTCTTCAGGAGCAAAGGCTGTCAAGAACACAATAATAAAAGGCATACCATATGCGGAAGAAAAGGTAGTAGATACTATTCAAAATGCGGTTTTGGATATTGAGGAGATAATTATAAGTGAACAGGACTGAATTTCAGCAGCTGATAGGGTATTACTTCAAGGATATGGAACTGTTTGAAAAAGCATTGACTCACAGCTCTTTTTTCCGCGGGAGAGGCATGGGACCCGGCAAGGACAATGAGCGCCTTGAATTTCTGGGAGATGCTCTTCTTGATGCGGTTATCAGTGAAGAACTTTATAACAGGATGCCCTCGGGCGAAGAAGGAAAGCTTTCAAAAACAAGGGCTCTTGTGGTCTGTGAGGCTTCTCTGGCACAAATCGGCAATTCTCTTCTTATTGGGGATATACTTCGTCTTGGAAAAGGAGAAGATATAAGCGGAGGAAGACATAGAGATTCTATTATAGCCGATGCAGTAGAAGCGGTAATAGGAGCAGTATTCCTTGACGGTGGGTTTGATGCTTCCAAGAATGTCGTGCTGCCTCTTTTTGAAAAAACTCTGAAACTGGCCACGGAAGGGAAACTGAAAAGTGACTATAAGTCTGAATTTCAGGAAATAGTGCAAAGCAGCGGAACCGCCGAAATAAATTATGTTCTTAATCGGGAGGAAGGGCCGGATCATGACAAAACTTTTTATGTAAATCTTTTTGTGGATGGACAGGAAGCCGGCAAAGGTACCGGCAAAAGCAAGAAAGAGGCCGAGCAGAATGCTGCAAAAGAGGCCATAGCGAGGAGAAAACAGAATGTATTTTAAGCGTATCGAAATGCAGGGCTTCAAGTCATTTGCAGAACCTGTGACTATAGAGTTTGATAAAGGTATAACATGTGTTGTCGGACCTAACGGAAGCGGCAAAAGCAACATAAGTGATGCCATAAGATGGGTACTTGGAGAACAGAGCCCCAAAATGTTAAGGGGCGGTAAAATGGAGGATATTATATTTGCGGGAACATCCAGCAGAAAATCAAGGGGCATGGCAGAAGTTACTCTTGTAATAGATAATTCGACGGGGATATTGCCCATAGATTATAATGAGGTGGCTATAACAAGAAGGATGTATCGCTCGGGAGAAAGCGAATACGCAATAAACAATAATCAGTGCAGGATGAGGGACATAAGGGAGCTCCTTATGGATACCGGTATAGGTGTGGATGGATATTCACTTATTGGGCAGGGGCAGATAGCTGATATAATAAGCAACAAGTCGGACAGTATCCGTGACATTTTTGAAGAGACTGCCGGGATAGTAAGCTACAGAACAAAAAAAGCTGAAGCCGAAAGAAAGCTTTCATCCACAACGTCAAACATGGAAAGAGTCAATGACATAATAAGAGAGATAGAAGGAAGGATAGGCGGACTGAAGGAGGACAGCGAGAAGGCCGCATTATATCTTGAACTCAGAGACAGATATAAAGAACTTGAAATAAATATAACACTTAAGAATATAGAAAATATCGAAAAGAAAAACCGTGAATTCAAGAATGATGCCGGATCGCTCCAAAATGAGCTTGAAGAAGTCAGAAACTCCGTAGACCGGATAGAAAAAGAGCTGGGAACAGACAGAGAAAAAAACGAAGAGCTGGAAAAGCAATGTAATGAAACAAGAGCCAGGCTACTTGATATAATAGAAGAAATCAATTCACTGGTGAACAGAAGCGAAGTAAACGGCGAAAGGCTTGCTTCCATAGAGAAGAACAACAAAAGGCTTCTTATGGAAATAGCCATATTAGAAGAAAAACTGAGCAAAGAGAAAAATGATTCGAAGGAACAGTTCGAAAGCAAAGAGCGTATAGACAGGGAACTTTCTTCTCTTTCCGATGTGCTGGAAGAAAAGATAGCAGATCATGCCAGGATATATGAAGCATTAAATGAAAAAACAGAGGAAACAGAGCGGCTGAAGGAAAGACTTTTCAGTCTTCACGGGGATATAAGCTCAAAAAAAGCGGAAATGAAGAGCCTCCAGAATTTGAAAGACACATTGAAAAACCGCCGGGTAGAGGTGCTACAACAAAAAGAAAGCGGAGAGAGCGACAGCATAAATGCAGTGTCTGCCCTGGAAGACGCTAAGGCCAAAAGAGATTCATTAAGCTCTGAAATGAAAAGGATAAGAGAAAATACCGAAAAAACAAGAAAGAGCTATAATGATATCCTCCAAAATGAAAGATCTCTTGCAGTAAAACTTGAAGAACTGAAAATAGAAATAAGCAGGCTTTCCTCCAGAAAAAAGACAATAGAAGAAATGGAAAGCAATTATGAAGGTTACAACAATGCAGTAAAGTTCATAATGAGATCAGAAACAGGCGGGATACACGGTGTTGTTGCAGAGCTTATAAATGTACCTGAAGGATACGAAGTGGCAATGGAGACAGCTCTTGGAGCAGCACTGCAGAACATAATATGTGAGGATGACAGAGCTGCAAGGGAAGCTATTGACCAGCTGAAACAGAATAAGGCGGGCAGACTGACATTTCTTCCCATGAACTCCATAAGACCCGGAAGAAAAGAAAACCGGGATGACCTTATAAAAATGCCCGGGTTCATGGGGTATGCAGTGGACCGGATCGGCTTTGATCAGAAATATAAAAATGTGATGGAGTACCTGCTGGGCAGAGTCGTAATAGCAGATAATATGGAAAATGCGATACTTATGTCGAAGAAGACGGGTGGCGGCGCAAGGTATGTCACTCTTGAAGGAGAAATAATAAATTCCGGAGGGGCAATAACAGGAGGCAGATACAAAAATAAAACAGCAAATCTACTTGAAAGAAAAGCAGAAATCACCAAAATGGAAACACGCCTTGCGGAAATGAGTTCCGAGAAACAAAAACTTGAAGAGGAGCAGGCGGGCATGCGCAGAGCCCTTGAAGAAAAACTTGTGGTGATAAAAGAGAATGAAGAGATTTTCAGAGAAAAAGAAAGAGAGTTTTTTGCCGGTGAAAATGAAGTGAAAGTAATGCAGACAGCCCTTGACGACTTTGAAAACAGTAGCGAAAAATGGCAAAGAGAACTTGCAAATATAGATAGAGAACAGGCACTTTCTGATGAGACAGTCAAAAACCTGGATATTGGATCAAGAGAACTGGAAGAAGAAATCAAAAAAACAGAAAGAGAAATCGAAAATCTGTCGGCAGTAACAGAAAAAGAAAAGCAAAGGGCGGATGTTGCCTCAGAAGAAATAACGGGGGCAAGGATCGCACTTGGTGCCGCAGAAAGTGAAAAAACAAAAATCGATGCAATTGTAAACAGAATAAATGAGACTATTAAAGAGGCAGAGAAAGAAAAGGAGACAAAGGTCGGGGAACTGGAATATCTGAAAAAAGAAAGGGAAACCATTCTTTCGGGAGTCAGCAGCAATGAAGGACTTGTTCATGAAAAAGAAGAAGAAAAAGAACGTTTAAGCAAAGAACTTGAAGAAATGAACAGTGAAAAGAGCAGTACGAACAAAAAGATCGGCCTGGCTTCCGACGAAAGGGAAGAACTGCTGAAAAAAATAACGACACTGCAGAACAATAAGTATGAAGCCGAGATAAGGATAGCAAGACAGGAAACTCAACTGGAAAACTACAAAGAAAAACTCTGGGAGGAATTCGAGATATCCTACATACAGGCCATAGAGTTCAGGAAACAGGATTTTGTAATGGCTCCCGCAGTAAAAGAGAACAGGGAAATAAAAACAAAGATCAAAGAGCTTGGAGAAGTGAATGTCGGAGCAATAAAGGAGTACAAAACGGTAAAAGAAAGATATGACTTTCTGAACGGACAAAAAAATGACATTGAGATATCCATGACTGAGCTCCGTAAAATCATAGAGGATATGGACAAAATAATAAAGGCAAGATTCAAAGAAAGTTTTGACCGGATAGCCGAAAACTTTGAACTGGTTTTCAAAGAATTTTTTGGTGGGGGAACGGCGAATATAAGGCTGGATAACGAAGAAGATCCCCTGAATGCTGTAATAGAAATAACAGCACAGCCGCCGGGCAAACAGCTTAGACATATAAATCTTCTTTCGGGAGGAGAAAAAACAATGACCGCTATAGCGCTTATGTTTGCGGTCTTAAAGACAAAACCCACTCCCTGCTGTATACTTGATGAGGTGGAAGCTGCCCTGGATGACAGCAACATAGATATATTTGCAAATTATCTCAAGAATTTTGATGACATACAGTTCACCCTCATAACTCATCAGAAAGCGACCATGGAACATGCAGATGTGATGTACGGAGTAACGATGCCTGAAAGGGGCATATCAAAGATATATTCTCTTTCCCTTGGCGAAGAACCTCTTATGTAAAACTGCCGTAATAACAAGCGGCAGTCAAAAAAGGAAGAAAAAATGACTCTTGAGAAACAACAGAAAAGTTTTTTCGGCAAAATGTCAAGAAGACTGTCAGATGCCATAATGGCAAGGCCTTCAATTGATGATGGACTGCTGGAAGATATAGAAGAGATCCTTATAACATCCGATATAGGCATGGAAACGACGGAAAAAATCATATATGCCTTAAGGGAAGATGTAAGAAAGGACCGACTTGACACGCCGGAAAAAGTAAGAGAGCGTTTAAAAGAAATAATGATCTCTTTGGTGGATAAAGAACAGAGACACCAGCTTTCAGAAGAATATCCCATGGTCATACTTATGATAGGCATAAACGGAGGCGGGAAAACTACTACCATAGGAAAGCTGACACACAAGCTTAATAAACAGGGGAAAACAGTTCTTTTGGCTGCGGCAGATACCTTCAGAGCCGCTGCGGGAGAGCAGCTTTCCATATGGGCCCGGAAGGCGGGGGTCAACGTTATAATACACAAGGAAGGAGCAGACCCTTCTGCTGTTATATTCGATGCCATAATGTCGGCAAAATCAAAGGGAACAGATATCCTTATCTGTGATACCGCCGGCAGGCTCCAAAACAAAAAGAACCTCATGGCGGAACTTGCAAAAATGAACAAAGTAATAGATAGAGAATTTCCCGAAGCATCCAGAGAGACCCTGCTGGTACTTGATGCTACCACCGGCAAAAACGCTGTTTCTCAGGTTGGAGAGTTTAGTAGCATAACAGATATAACGGGAATAGTAATAACAAAACTTGACGGAACGGCAAAAGGCGGAATAGCTTTGACAATAGCAGATGAATTTGATATGCCGATAAAATTCGTTGGTACAGGAGAAAGCATAGAAGACCTTCAAAAGTTTGTTGCTGAAGAGTTTATAGGGGGAATATTTGATGAGTAAGCCCCTGGTTGCCGTCGTCGGAAGGCCCAATGTGGGGAAATCCACATTTTTCAATAAAGTGGTGGGACGCAGAGTTTCCATAGTCGAAGACACACCGGGTGTCACAAGAGACAGGATATACGCCGAAGCCGAATGGAGAAACATAACATTTGGGATCATAGATACGGGAGGTATCGATGCGGGAAGTGAAGAGGTCATCCCTGCCAGTATGAGGGAGCAGGCGGAGATAGCAATGGATACTTCCGATGTCATACTTTTTATGACCGACGGAAGAGAAGGCCTTACTGCTGATGACAGAGATGTGGCTCAGATCCTCAGAATGACAGGCAAAAAAGTCGTTCTTGTGGTCAACAAGATAGATACTGCCAAGATGCCCGCTGATTTTTATGACTTTTATGAACTGGGACTCGGAGAGCCGATAGCCATATCTGCAGAGAACATGCTTGGCATAGGAGATCTGCTTGATATAGTGATTGAGAATTTCCCCGAAGGATCAGATCAGCAGGAAGAAGATCTGATAAGGATCGCAGTGACCGGCAAACCCAACGTGGGAAAGTCCTCACTGATAAATGAGATACTGGGAGAAAACAGAGTTATAGTATCCCCGGTTGCGGGAACCACAAGAGATTCCATCGATACTCCATTTGAAAAAGACGGAGACAAGTATCTCTTGATAGATACGGCGGGAATAAGACGTCACAGTAAAGTAAACGAGAATATAGAAAAATACAGTGTAATCAGAGCGGTGACATCAATAGAAAGATGTGATGTCTGCCTGGTAATGATAGATGCACAGGACGGAGTGACTGAACAGGACAAAAAAATTGCCGGACTTGCCCACGAAGCGGGAAAAGGCATCGTGATCGTGGTAAACAAATGGGACCTGATAAAAAAAGAAACAGGCACCATGAAGGAATTTCAGAAACAAATAAGCAGAGAAATGGCTTTCTTGTCCTATGCACCTTCAGTATTTATTTCCGTCAAAGAAAAGCAACGCATAGAAGGGGTCATAGCATTTGCCAAAAGTGTTGCCGAAAGCAGGGCCATGAGGGTTCCCACGGGACAGCTCAACAGTCTGATCGCAGATGCTGTGATGATGAAGCAGCCTCCTTCTGACAAAGGCAAAAGACTTAAGATATACTATGCAGCCCAGGTAGGGATAAAGCCTCCGCTTTTTTCATTCCAGGTAAACTCCAGAGCTCTTATGCATTTTTCTTATTCGAGATACCTGGAGAACAGGATAAGAGATGTTTACGGATTCAGCGGGACCTCCATAAAATTTGTTTTTAGAGAGAAGGGTGAAAAAAATAATGTATGAATTTTTTACCGGATATGAGACAGATGATATAAGAATCAAAGTGATCACTGTCATTACCATGATATTGGCCTATTTTATAGGGAATATTTCTCCTGCAACCATTATAGGAAGGATTATGGGGATAGACATAAAAAAAGAAGGCAGCGGCAATGCAGGCACTACTAATGTATTGAGGGTACTTGGAGCAAAGGCTGCAGTGCTGACACTGGCTGTCGATGTTCTTAAGGGAGTGGCTGCAGTTCTGATAGGCTACTATGCAGCGGGGATCCCGGCAGCCATGCTTTGTGCCCCTTCCGTGACAGCAGGACATATATGGCCGGTTCTCCTCAGGTTCAAAGGCGGGAAGGGCGTTGCAACTATTTTCGGCACGCTTACGGCCCTGGAGCCGTTAATGGGGCTTACTGCTCTTGCCCTTGTGGCAGCGGGAGCATTCATATCAAGAAGAGCCTCGGTGGGATCAATAGTAGGGGCGGTGACATTGCCCTTTGTAGCATGGTTCTTCATGCCGAAATTAATAGTTATTGCATGTTTACTTGGAGCGCTGGTACTGTTTTCACACAGAAGCAATATAGTAAGACTTGTAAAAGGCGAAGAACCAAGGATAAATTTTGGAGGGAAATCATGAAAAAAATAGGAGTTATCGGTGCGGGAAGCTGGGGCACGGCTCTGGCTATAACCCTGGGTAGCAAGGGTCATGAAGTAAAGATATGGGATCTTGATGCCGTACATCTGGAAGAATGCAAAAAAAACAGAGAGAATGTAAGATATCTTCCGGGAATAAAGTTTAATGATAATCTTCAAATGGCGGATACTGCAGAAGAAGCAATAGGCGGTGCCGATATAGTTTTGTTTTCTGCACCGGCACAGCATTTCAGAAGTGCTTTCAAAGGTGCAATGCCATATATCACTGAAGATATGGTCGTAGTAAATGTTGCAAAGGGAATTGAACAAAAAACTCTTTGCAGGATGTCTCAGGTGGCGGAAGAACTGATGCCGGGGGTAAAATATGTGGTTTTATCCGGACCTTCTCATGCGGAAGAAGTGGGTAAACTTTTACCCACCACAGTTGCTGTGGCATCAAGAGACAGAAAGTTGGCTGAATACATACAGGACATTTTTATAACAGAAAGATTCAGAGTTTATACCAATGATGATGTGGTGGGAGTTGAGCTGGGAGGTTCCCTCAAAAACATCATAGCTTTAGGTGCGGGAATATCCGACGGGGTAGGATTCGGTGACAATGCCAAGGCTGCACTAATGACAAGAGGTATGGCGGAGATATCAAGACTGGGCATAGCTCTGGGAGCTGAAAAAGAAACTTTCCTCGGCCTTTCCGGAGTGGGCGACCTTATTGTTACCTGCACAAGTATGCATTCGAGAAACAGAAGATGTGGAATAATGATAGGAGAAGGAATGAAACCCGAAGAGGCGACGAAAAAAGTCGGTATGGTCGTGGAGGGGATGTTCACCACAGAAGCCGCATATGAACTGGCAAAAAAAGCAGAAGTTGAAATGCCTATAACAGAAGGGATATACAGAATAATAAAAGGAGAAATCAGTGCGAAAGAAGCTGCAGAGGAGCTGATGGGACGAAACAGAAGACATGAAAAAGAATAGGAAATTCCACATACAGACCTTAGGCTGTCAGATGAATGAAAGAGATTCAGAAACGATAGCCGGGATATTATCAGAAATGGGATATTCCGTGGCCGCAGACCGAAATGAAGCTGACGTTGCAGTAATAAACACCTGTAGCGTCAGAGAACATGCGGACAAACGGTTTTTCGGCACATTGGGACAGCTAAAAAAAATAAAAGAGGCTCGTCCCGATTTTGTTGTTTGCGTATGCGGATGCATGATGCAGCAGAAACATATAACAGATACCATAAAAGAAAAGTACCCATGGGTTGATATAATATTCGGCACACATAACATACATGAACTGCCTGTTCTGCTTCAAAAAGCCGAAAAAGAAAAAGAGAGCAGAAAGCGTTCCGAAAAAAACGGGATCATGGGAAAAGGGAAAGGCCTGATATCAGTATGGGAAAACGGAGAGGGCATAGTGGAAGACCTGCCGTCTTTACGACTTTACAGACACAAGGCATTTGTGAACATAATATACGGATGCAATAATTTCTGCACATACTGTATCGTGCCTTATACAAGAGGCAGGGAGAGAAGCAGAAAACCTGAAGATATTTTGAATGAAGTAAAAAAACTCGCCGCAGACGGAGTCAAAGAAATCACTCTTCTGGGGCAGAACGTGAATTCATATAAAGGCCTATCCGGTCCGGCAGGTGTTTCATATGGTGAAACAAATGAAGGGCAAAAGCACACGGATTTTGCCGATCTGATATATATGCTGCAGGAAACAGAGGGCATACAGCGTATAAGAT
>DAIMEC010000028.1:0-11356 GCA_036725465.1 Bacillota bacterium
GCTTTGCCCGCATTTTTTACCGCAATGCCATAAACATCGGCCTTCCTATCCTTGAATGCGAAAAAGCGGGTGAAAATATATGCAACGGGGATGAAGTCGCTGTAGATTTTGATTCGGGTGAAATAACGGATCTGACAAAAAACGAAAAATACACTGCTCTTCCCTTTCCTGATTTCATCAGGAACATAATCGATAAGGGCGGCCTTCTTAAAAGTATCGAAAAGACAAAGGAGAAATAAATGAACTATAACATAGCTGTCATACCCGGGGACGGCATAGGCCCCGAAGTCATAAGAGAGACCATCAAAGTCCTTGATCGTATCGCAGACAAGTTCGGACATAAATTTTCATATCAGCATCTTTTAGCCGGGGGAAGTGCCATAGACAAAACCGGCAAGGCACTGCCGGAAGACACAATAAGTGCAGTTAAATCATCCGATTCAATCCTTCTGGGAGCAGTCGGAGGATGGAAGTGGGATAATCTTCCCGGAGATCAAAGACCCGAAACTGCCCTTTTGGCCCTTCGCAAAATACTGGGACTCTATGCCAATATAAGACCTGCTTTGCTTTTTGAAGAACTTGCTTCAGCTTGTCCCCTTAAACCCGAAATAATAAAAGGCGGTCTTGATCTTGTAGTGGTGAGGGAGCTTACAGGAGGCATATATTTCGGCGAAAAGGGAACAAAAGAAACGAATATGGGCCACTGCGCCTATGACGTGGAGCTTTATTCCGAAAAAGAAGTAAAACGCATAGCTCAAACTGCCTTTGATATGGCATCAAAGAGAAACAAAAAGGTTACCAGCGTGGACAAGGCCAATGTTCTTGAAAGCTCAAGACTATGGAGAAGAGTGGTTTCTGAAACCGCAAAAGAATATCCCCAAATAGAATTAAACAATATGTATGTAGACAATGCCGCCATGCAGCTGGTACGGGATCCCAAACAATTCGATGTCATAGTTACAAGCAATATCTTCGGAGATATACTTTCCGATGAAGCCAGCCAGATAACAGGATCAATAGGTATGCTCCCTTCGGCAAGTCTGGCAACAGGCAATTTCGGCATGTACGAACCGGTGCACGGTTCTGCTCCGGATCTGGCAGGGAAAGATAAGGCCAATCCAATGGCTGCCATACTGTCTGCTGCCATGATGCTCAGATACAGTTTCGGTCTTTTGGAAGAGGCTGAAGAAATCAGCTCTGCAGTCAGAAATGTCCTGAAAAAAGGTTATCGAACTCCCGATCTTATGGAAACGGCGCTACCGGAAGAAACTGCTGATATGACCAATAAAGCTTGGGTAAAAAAAGAAATCGGCACAAAAGAAGCCGGAGATCTTATATCGGAAGAGATATGCCCTTTTATTTTATCTGTAGAGAAAGCTTGATCGTGTAATCATAGAGTTTCTTGCTTGACAACCCGTCAAGAGCCAGCTCTTCATAAAAATATTTGCCTGCCTTAAGGCCGTTTTCATTTGCATGGGAAATCAGCTTTGCGGCAACCTCTTCTATTTTGCTGTAGCCGTTAGGATCATAGTATGTCAGATATTCCCCTCCGGGTTTAGTGAAAAACCCGGGAACGGAAAGCTTTTCTGTACGCGTATAGAAATAAGCATATCTGTATCCGTTTTTTTCGCAGACATTTCCTGTCTTTATCATACCCCCGATACCGTATGCACTTTGTATGCCCAGTTCCTTGCAGTAATTGAAATGTCTTGTTATGGCTTTGTCTATATCTTCATCTTCATTGGGGCCTGAATATTCGGTTATAATAAAATGCTCTTTCGGCTGCGCCTCTATATGTATCTTTTCTTTTTCTATGTCAATGGCTTCTTTGGTGATATTAAGTTTTTTGTTTATATAGTTTTTCATATGCTGCAGCTTCCTGATACTTTCTTCAGCCTTTACGGCCTGGGCTTCAAGGAGAGTTACAAAGTTTTCAGGACTTCTCCTGTCCATGTATTCCCTTATGTCTTTAAGTGGCATATCCAGTTCCTTAAGAGTAGCGATCATATAAAAGGTTTCAAGCTGCTTATATGAATAGTATCTGTAACCGTTCCGGGCAACGATTTCCGGGCTGAGTATACCGATATCATCATAGTGAAAAAGAGTCTGCTTTTTGACTCTGCATAGTTTTGCAAATTCTCCCGTGGTAAAATGATCTCTCATTTTTTTCTTCTCCTATTGACTATACGGTTACCGTATACTTTAACATAATCTTGTTGTTTTTTCAATACTGGTGAAGGAGCATAACATGGAACATCTATTTGATAACGGAGTAACAGTGAAAAGATTTTTCGGGTTCGTATCTCCTTCGGTGATAATGCTGCTGGTGATAGGGCTTTATTCCGTTATTGACAGCATTTTTATTGCCAACTGTGTAAACACCCATGCCCTTGCAGCGCTGAACATTGTTTATCCCGTATTCGGTTTTATATGGGGAGTTTCTGTCATGCTTGCAGCCGGCTCTTCTGCTCTGGTGGCAATAAAGATGGGAGAGGGAAAATCTCTGGAAGCCAACCGGAAATTTACTCTTATATATATAGTTGCAGCTATTATAGCCCTTGTGATGATACTTCCGGCTTTTATATTTATTGACGAATTACTTTTGTTTCTGGGAGCTTCAGATGTACTTTGGGATTACTGCAGGACTTACGGAATAATCATTATTTTTGCCATGCCTGCAGGTTTTATAGGTGTACTGTTCGAGTTTTTTATACGAGTCGACGGAAAACCCGGATTCACACTGGCTCTTTATATAGTCAGCGGAACGGTCCATGTCGTTCTTGATGTTGTCTTTCTTGTTTATCTGGACTGGGGAATTGAAGGTGCCGCCTGGGCCACTTTCGCCGGAATGTATTCTACAGTAATAATGGGTGCCTGTTATTTTATTTTTCGCGATACCAAACTGAAATTCGTTAAGACCAAAATGGACTGGGCCTACATTGGTCATTCCATGTCAAACGGCTCTTCGGAAATGGTTTCTGAATCATCTGTGGGAATAATGGTGTTTTTTTTCAACTACATAATGATGGATCTTGCAGGAGAAACTGGTGTAGCCGCATTGACCATCGTTCTTGAGATACTTTACTTCATGGTTTCTGTATATCTTGGTTATGTTACAGGCGTAGCCCCTCTTATAAGCTATTATTACGGTGCCGGGAGATATGAAAAAGTGAACTGCTTTCTAAAATATTCGAAAAACTTCATTCTGTTTTCCTCAATACTTATTTCGGCAGTTTGTCTTTTCTTTGCCCCGATGCTTTCAGGTGTTTTTGTTCCTGCCGGCAGCCAGGTCTATGATATGGCCACTACCGGCCTCAGGTTCATGGCCATAGGATTTCTTTTCACCGGCATAAATATTTTTGCTTCCGGATTCTTCACCGCCTACGGAAACGGAAAGATCTCCGCATTGATATCCCTTTGCCGTGGTCTTGTACTGGTCATCGTCTTAGGATTTTTGCTGTCATATCTTTTCGGCATCAACGGTGTATGGCTTGCTCTTGTCATGACCGATATCGTGACAGTTATCCTTTCATTTGCAATGTTTAAAAGATACAGAGAAAAGTATCATTATTCTTTCAGATAGGATCCTCCAAATATGAAAATCCGTTCTGTCTTTCTTGACTAAGCGTGATTACCGCCGTATAATTTTTTCATGAGTTTATTTGAATTGCTTCTGACAGCCACCGGTCTTGCAATGGATGCTTTTGCGGTTTCTGTCTGCAAAGGTGTTACATTAAAAGAAAAAACCACGAGATATGCCATAACTGCAGGTCTTTGGTTCGGTATATTCCAGGGACTGATGCCGGCGGCAGGTTATTTTGCCGGTTCCGCATTCAGTGTTCTGGTAGACAGTTTCGATCACTGGATCGCATTTATTCTACTTTCTTTTATCGGCATAAAAATGATCGTGGAATCAAGGAAAAAAGACTGTCCTTCGAATCCGTCTTTCAAGTCTGCCATTATGTTTCCTCTTGCCGTAGCCACCAGCATAGATGCTCTTGCAGCCGGTGTTTCTTTTGGGTTTTTAAAAGTGGATATCCTGCAGGCCTCTCTGATTATCGCCGCCGTCACCTTCGTTCTTTCATTTCTGGGAGTTAAGATCGGTCACATTTTCGGATGCAGGTTCCGCTCCGGAGCTGAGCTTTTTGGGGGAATCGCCCTGATAGCCATAGGAACAAAAATACTTGTTCAAAGCTTTCTTTGCTGATAAATAAGAACTTTTTTTCTGTTCTTAATATTTCCGGCTGAAAATAATGTAAAGCACAAGATATAAAACCACCTGCGCCCCTGCCACATAACAAACAACACTGGCCGCAAAGACATATCCGAAGACCAGAAGTATCAGGGCTGCTATCACTTCACAAAAAACTGTTATGTAAAAAACAAAACTACTACTTTTGGATGCTATGTACTTTATCCTCTCTTCTGTCATGGAAAGCTCATATTTCCTTCGCCTCTCATCGTTTCTTGTAAGAATAAAGAGCTGTGCAATTTTTAGAAGACTTACTATTACAAGGGCGATACCGATACTTTTCAGTAAATCATCTTCCCTGTAAAATCCGGCAACAGATATACCGGCCCCCAGAGCGGATATTATTCCGCAGTATATAAGATTTTTTCTGATGATTTTCATTTTCTGTCCTCCCTGTTTTTTGTTTTTTCGTTATTGAAATCACCGGGAACAAATATATCCTCTATAGTTTTTTCAAAAAACTCCGCAATTTTAAAAGCAAGTGGCAGAGAGGCCATGTATCTTCCGTTTTCTATGGAAATAATAGTCTGTCTGGTAACAGAGACTGCATCTGCCAGTTCTTCCTGGGTTATCTTTCTTTCCTTTCGCAGTTTTGCTATATTGTTTTCCAAAGAGACACCTCCCGTTCACTCAAAAATAAAGTAAAGCACACTTTACTTTATAGTATAGTGTGCTTTACAAAAATGTCAAGTATGTTTTACAATTTTTATACAAAAATATACTGCTGCATTATCATATAACAAATGGTACCTGCCACTATACTCAGGATACTGTTTCCTATTCTGAAATGAAGAGCAAGAACTACTGCCGCCGAGATAAGCTCGGGGATACCGAAGGGATATTCCAAAGGTGAGATATTCCTGAAACAGTATACGACCAGCATGCCCATCATGGCCGCCGGCAGTACTTTGCTGAGCAAAGTCATGGCTTCCGGAACTTCTCTTCCTTCCGGAAACAATGCAAAGGGCACCCACCGCATAATCTGTACTCCTATGGTAACTGCTGCCACCATCAATAGCATTTCGGCTGTTGTCATATCCATATCTTTTTCCTCACAAATACAGCCATAAGCATCAAAAGCATGGCAGGTATCATAAAAGTTACACCATCAAAAACCAGAAGTGCTGTTAATGAAGCAAGAACACCCATTACTGCCGCAGATCTGTTTTCTTTTTTCTTCCAGTATTCTGTGAAAAGCACTATGAAAAGAGCTGTCATGGCAAAATCCATTCCTGTGGTATCAAATGTTATAAGCATTCCCGCCAGACTGCCTATAGCGGTTCCGGCGACCCAGTAAAAATATATCATCAGTGACATGAAAAAATAAAACCATTTCCGGTCCACTTTTTGGGGCACGGTGCAGTGACTTTCTGTGGAAAAACTTTCGTCACACAATGTATATACCATAAAGCCTTTCAGCTTTCCCATATCCTTATATTTTTCAAGCATGGAAATACCGTAAAAAAGGTGTCTGGCATTGATCATAAGAGAAAGAACAAGGACCTGCATCGGTTCAAACACTGAAGCTGCAAGAACCGGTACTGCTGCAAACTGCATACTGCCGCAGAAAGCAACGGCACTCATCGCTATTGCCCATGGAGCTGATATGCCCGCCGTTTCCATTAGCATGCCGTATACCACTCCGAGAGAAGTGCTTCCTGCCATTATTGAGATCGTATTTGGGAAGGCAGCTTTGAAAGCCCTCTTTTTTTCTCCCATTTCTTTTCCCTTTCTTTTTGCTTGCTTTTCTATACTATTCAAGATATCATGACAGTATTGATAAGTAAAACAAATATATTTAATTCTTTATATAAGTTTTGCTAATGTATTTATGTAGGAGAAAAAAATGGATAAATATTCTGTTTTTCTAAAGATAGTCGAAACGGGAAGCTTCACAAAAGCTGCTCAGGATCTGGGTTATACCCAGTCTGCAGTGAGCCAGATCGTCCGGTCTCTGGAAAAAGAGCTTTTCTCATCTCTTCTGTTAAGGGATCGAAACGGCGCAACTCTCACCTCGGAAGGAAGAGACCTTCTTCCCTATATAAGAAGCTTAAGCAATTCTCACCGGCAGCTTACAGAAAAAGCAAACGATCTGCACGGGCTCAAGGGCGGTACTGTTCGCATTGGCACATATTCCAGTATGTCCTGCCACGTTCTGCCGCCGCTGATGAAAAGTTTTGGCAGCAAATATCCGGAAATCAAATTTGAACTTCTCCAGGGAGACTATGATGCCACCGCAAATTGGATAAAAACCGGACGGGTGGATTTCGGACTGCTTCCGCCAAAAGCTTTTCCTCATCTGGAAATAACAGTCCTGAAGAAGGACAGGATGATGGCGGTTTTGCCTCCGGGGCACCATCTTTCAAAAAGAAAAACCGTTTCTCTTTCAGATCTGGCGGATGAATCTTATATACACCTTGAAGAGGGCAGTTTCAGTGAACCTTTTCAGGCCTTTGATGAGCTCGGGCTTTTTCCTCATATCCGCTTCCGTGTCCATGATGATTACACCATAATGTCCATGGTCGAAAGTGGTCTTGGCGTCTCTGTCCTTTCTGAACTTGTTTTGAACCGCACTTCATATAATATAGAAATAAGGGAAACTGATCCTGCCGTTATCAGAACCATCGGCATCGCCTGCAAAAGCCGCCGGGCTCTTTCCGCCGCCAATAAAGAATTTATAAATTACATAATGAAAGAAATCAAATGATCCGCTTTTGATTTTTTTCTTTACTACTTAACTTTTCCATGATACAATAATTATGCAATAAAGCAAGAAAGGAACTAATATCTTGAGAAGATCAGCAGCTGTAACAGAATTTTACTTTTACTACTTTGCCTATGGCAAAGCTGGTTTTGCTGCTGTGAGATAAGAAGTTCATGACTTAATAAAAAAGCTGATACTGTGAAACTCTTCTCCTCAGGCAAAACCGGCCTGGGGAGTTTTTTTATGACAGACAGGAGAATGAGATGATAATTATTTTGAAAGAAAACCCGGACAAAAAACAGCTGGAGAATCTTACCGACTGGCTTAAAACCATGGGCCTTGACATACATTACAGCCAGGGTACCAGTACAACGATAATGGGGCTTATCGGTGATACTTCTGTTGTAGATACAGATCTGATAAATGCCCTGGATATCGTAGAAACCGTTAAACGCATAACAGAGCCTTACAAAAACGCCAATCGAAAATTCCATCCCTTTGACACAGTCGTTGAGGTGCCCCTGTCCGGTGGCGGAACTGTCAAGATAGGAGGAGGAAACTTTCAGATCATAGCAGGTCCCTGTTCAGTTGAATCCGAAGAACAGGTCTGCACCATCGCAATGGAGGTAAAGGAGGCCGGTGCAGGGCTCTGCAGAGGCGGAGCGTTCAAACCCCGTACTTCGCCCTATGCTTTTCAGGGTATGAGAGAACAGGGCATAAATCTTCTGCTGGAAGCAAAAAAAAGATCCGGTCTTCCCATTGTTACAGAAGTAATGGATATTTCTCATCTGCCCTTTTTTGAAAATGTGGATGTTATACAGGTGGGTGCCAGAAACATGCAGAACTTTGAATTACTGAAAGAACTGGGTCACACAGGCAAACCGGTTTTACTGAAGCGCGGCCTTTCAAGCACATTAAGAGAGTTGCTCATGAGCGCCGAATACGTGATGGCAGGCGGGAACAGCAACGTTATTCTGTGCGAAAGAGGAATTAGAACCTTTGAAACGGCCACAAGAAATACGCTGGATCTCTCCGCTATACCCCTTTTAAAAGAAAAAACACATCTCCCTGTTATCGTAGACCCCAGTCATGCCACAGGATCAGCCGCCCTTGTTATGCCCATGGCAATGGCCGCCACGGCAGCAGGCGCTGACGGTCTTATGATAGAAGTACATAATGACCCGGAACATGCCCTTTGTGACGGAGCTCAATCCATAACTCCGGCCACTTTCCGTGACATTGTAAAATCCGTAAAAAGCATACTGCCTCTGGCATATAAAGGAGGAAAACCATGATAGGCGTTATAGGACTCGGTCTAATAGGCGGGTCTCTGGCAAAAGCACTTAATCAGAATACCGATTATTCCGTATATGGATATGACATCGACAGATCCGTCTTGAGCAAAGCAAAACTTGTGGGTGCCATAGAAGACGAACTCAATGAAAACATGCTTTGCGAATGCGATATAGTTATTGTTGCCCTTTATCCGTCAGACACTGTTGACTATGTCAGATCCAATGCGGAAAATTTCAAAAAAGGATCAATTGTAATAGACTGCTGCGGAGTAAAAAAACCCGTTTGCAGCATTCTTGAACCGCTGGCACAAAAGCACGGCTTTATTTTCATAGGAGGTCATCCGATGGCAGGGCTTGAACATTCCGGTTTTGAGTATTCAAAAAAAGCATTGTTTGACAAGGCCTCCATGGTACTGGTGCCTCCGGCGGGCATCGGGATAAAGCATCTGGAAAAAATAAAAGGCCTGTGCTCTTCAATCGGCTTTTCGAATATACAGATATCGACTGCCGATGAACACGATCAAATGATAGCCTTTACTTCACAGTTGGCACACATTACTTCAAACGCATATATAAAGAGCAGCGCTGCCATCCGCCATGCCGGATTTTCGGCAGGCAGCTACTATGATATGACCCGGGTGGCAAAGCTCAACGAAAAAATGTGGACAGAACTTTTCATAAACAATCCCGAATATCTGTCCTGCGAAATACAGGAACTCATAGATCATCTTAACGAATATAAAAACGCCATAGATTCTAAAGACAAAGAGAAACTTACAGCTCTTCTAAAGGACGGCCGTGAAAAAAAAGAAAAAATAGATAACGAATTTTTCTAGGGAGTATTTTTGAAATGAACAATATAATAATAAAAACCGGGATCCCTTATCAGGTAATAATGGAAGAAGACTCTTTAGAAAAAGTCGGCTTTTTTGCTTCTGATATAACAGAGCCCTGCAGGATCTGCATCATATCCGATGATAATGTTCACAGCCTTTATACACCTTTGGTGGAATCTTCTCTGAAAAATGCCGGTTTCGATGTTTATAAGATAGTTTTTCCGGCGGGAGAGGCTACAAAAGATCTGGGTTCTGTGAAAAAAATACTTGAATACCTTGCAGATGAGAATTTCACGAGGTCAGATGTACTTATGGCTTTGGGAGGAGGCGTTATAGGAGATCTTACAGGATTTGCGGCTTCTGTTTTTTTGAGGGGCATAAAATACATTAATGTGCCCACCTCTTTCCTTGCTGCAGCAGACTCCTCTGTAGGAGGAAAGACCGGCGTAAACCTTTCTGCAGGGAAAAATCTGGCGGGAACTTTCTGGCAACCTTCCCTGGTGATTTATGACCCCAAAACTGTAAAAACCCTTTCTCCGGCATCTTTTCTTGACGGTCTTGCAGAGTCAATAAAATGTGCATTTATTGCAGATGCTTCTCTTTTCGGTTTCATAGATCTGAGTGATATGAATAATGAAACGAAATTTGTGGAGCGCTGTGTAACAGATTCTGTAAAGGTGAAACAATTCTTTGTTGAAAACGACGAATATGATAAGGGACGACGTCAGCTTCTGAATTTCGGGCATACCGCCGGACACGCAATAGAAAAACTGAGCGGATTCAGAGAATCTCACGGACATGCGGTGGCTCAGGGCATGGTTATCGCTGCAAGAGCCTCATACAATAAGGGGTGGTCAAGGGAAGACTGCTGTTCGCCTCTTATTGAGGTGCTGAATAAATACGGTCTTTCTTCTTCATGCTCCTATTCGGCAGCAGAACTGGCAGCAGCAGCTCTCAAAGACAAAAAACGTCTGGGAAACGAAATCAATCTGGTCATACCCCTTGAGATCGGTGAATGTGCTCTTATGCGACTGCCTTCCCATGAACTTCAAAATTTCTTTGAAGCAGGACTTACTGGAAGATGATTTTTCGATAAAACACGGAGACTCTATATGGATATAATGATAATGCCCAAACCCCTAAAAGGTAAAATAAAGGCTGTTGATTCAAAATCCCATGTGCATCGCCTTCTTATCGCCGCAGCTCTTACAAAGGACCCTGCGAAAGTGGTCACAGTAACCACATCCGATGATATCGAGGCAACAAGGAGTTGTCTTGCCGAGCTTGAAAATGATCACCCTGTTTTTCAATGTAAAGAAAGCGGCTCTACTCTCAGATTCATGATGCCCATTTCCATGGCGCTTAAGGAAAGAGCTGTTTTCAGATGTAAAGGCCGTCTGCCGGAAAGACCTGTCTCTCCGCTCAAAGAAGCGATGGAAGCTCACGGATGCTCTTTCTCAAAAAGAATGGACGGATGGGAGCTGGATGGACGTCTTGGAAGCGGAGATTATTTTATACCGGGAGATGTGAGTTCCCAGTATGTTACCGGTCTTTTGTTCGCTCTTCCTCTTCTTGCCGGTCACAGTGCCATAAGACTTACTTCTCCGCTTCAGTCTGAAAGTTATGTAGATATGACTATAAAGACCCTTGAGGATTCCGGTATAAAAATAGAAACAAGAGCGCCGGCAAAGGATGGATCATGCAATACTGCGGCCGGAGAATTTCCGGGAGGCAGTTACCTTGTTCCGGGCAGACAAAAATACCGGGCTCCTTTATCTGTCCGTCCCGAGGGCGACTGGTCAAACAGTGCCTTCTGGTATGCGGCAAACAAAATGTCTTCACGGAACAATATAGTATGTACAGGCCTTTCATCCGGATCCCTTCAGGGGGACAAAAAAATCGGAAAATTTCTTTCTTTACTGCCGGGAAATATTGATGTTTCGGACACCCCCGATCTTGTCCCTCCCATTGCTGCTGCTGCGGCATTGACCTCGGGAACCACTTTGATAAAAGGAGCCTCAAGGCTCAGACTAAAAGAAAGCGACCGGCTTCGGACGGTTTCACAGACCCTTTCCGATCTTGGTGCCGATATAAAAGAGCTTTCTGAAGGTCTTGAGATAAAAGGCAAAAATATCCTTACCGGCGGTACAGTAAACGGATCAGGAGATCACCGTATCGTTATGATGGCGGCCATAGCTGCCTCAGTATGCCAGACACCTGTAATAATAAGCGGTGCGCAGGCTGTAAACAAATCATATCCATCCTTCTT